>CAJMRM010000016.1 GCA_905215775.1 uncultured bacterium | reverse complement strand
GCTCGTCGGGCTCATAACCCGAAGGTCGTAGGTTCAAATCCTGCCCCCGCAATTTAGACTTTTAAGTCTTATGCCCAGATAGCTCAGTTGGTAGAGCAGAGGACTGAAAATCCTCGTGTCGCTGGTTCGATTCCGGCTCTGGGCATTACAACTAAATAGTTGTATGGGATATTAGCTCAGTCGGTAGAGCACTTGACTTTTAATCAAGTTGTCCGGGGTTCGAATCCCCGATGTCTCATGATTATAAAATGGCGGAAAACCTAGTATTTATGCGAGTTTCCGCCATTTTTGTTGTAACCGTATGTGGGAGATTCTGGACTAAAGTAAATGTCCCATTTGTGTCCCAGAGGGGCATTCTGGACGGGAAATGTCCCAAAAATGTCCCAGATTTTTTTCCTATAAAGCCAGGGCCTTGGCAACAACGTCTGGGGCTTTTTCTTTTTCATCCACGATGTGACTATACACCTCCAGGACCATCTTTTCATCGTCCCCCAGAAGCTGGGCAATCTTTTTAGTGGAGATTGCCGGAATCTGATAGCACAATTCCGTACAGTAATTATGGCGGAATATATGTGCCGTCAGACCGAAGATCACACGGATATTTTTGTTTCCACCAGCGGCAGCATTCATTTTATCCACGATACGCTGCCACATCCTGGTATATCCGGTATGTGTCATGATCCGGGCATTCTGGTTATGGAAAAGATATTCCCCGGGGACAGAGGGGATATAATTTTTTAATTGCGCCACCAGATAAGGCGGCATAGGGACTGTACGGTAGCCGTTATCCGACTTTGGGGACTTGGGAGAGGGATTATTACCATCAAACTCAAAAGCCTGTCTGACGGTCAGCTCGGCTGTTTTAAGACATATATCAGTTTTCCGGAGGGCCAGTGCCTCTCCACGTCTTAGGCCGCAGCCGTAGAGGATATAAACAAAGGTCCGTTCCATAGGGCTGAAATCCGCTTTAGGGATCATTTTTTTCTCCAGATCAGTCAGGGGCCGCCTCTCTTTTGCTTTATACCTGGGCAGCTCTATCCCCTCGCAGATCGTCCGGAAGGCGCTTTCCGGCAAGAGATGATCTGAGATTGCGGATCGGATGACCTGCCGGAAGGTAAGCCGGATCTGCTGGCAGATACGTGGCCGGTCAATCGCGGAGTTGATAAGCATCTGGAAGTGCAGCTTACGGATGTCCTGGAGCCGGATCCCTTCCAGAACAGGAAAGTGATGCGTGATAATATTGAGGTACATTTTCCGTGTGTTTGTGCTCCGGACGGCCTTATAGGTTTCAAGCCATTCCGCAGCATACTCGCAAAACAGCGTATCTGATCCGCGGATGGCATCTCCGTTCCGGATCTTAGCCTTCAGCTCGATCACCTGCTTTTCCAGATCCGCGCTGGATTTTTTTGACCGGAGTGTGACCCTGTGTTTGGTTCCGTCCTGGTTATAGGATCCGTCCCACGTCTTTGTTGTAAAATATCCGTCTGCTCCTTTGGTGTATTTTGCTTTTGCCATCTTCGTTCCTCCTTTTTAAGTATAAAAATAACAGCCGTACAAATGTTTGGATTGCACGCTGTTTCCGAAGATGGTACAATGTTCTTGTGATTGGTTGTCACATTGTATCTCTTCGGAGATATCTGAAGCCGGTTCCTGTTGGCGCAGGGGCCGGTTTTCTTGTTTGGTTAACTCGGGAGAGATTAAAAATTCTTTTATGGCATCTGTGTGGATGCGGTAATTTATTTTAGAGAGTTCCCTTTTGGTATCCCAACCGAGTGCCAGAGGCTTGGATTCTTCGATTTTTAATCTTTGATAGTCTTTAATGATGTAGAGCTTGAATTCAGGAGAGATCCATGAAGCAAATTCAAAAGCTATATCCGAATGAGCGTATGTACCGCCATAACGGCCAGCCTGCGAAGTTATTCCGATGGCACCCATCCGATCTATCCATTGTTTGGGTGTCATGATAAGACGACCGGGCTCATTTCTAACCGTCTGGAATTCCAGACGGTTAAAACTGGGATTATATAGATTTTCCCATGTTGCTAGAAAATCTATAGTGGAATATGAACTCATCCAATTTGATATTACAATCCGTGGATCGTCAGGATCTTTTTGTTTAGCGATATCTGTTAAAGAAATATAAGAATTTTCGTCCAAAATATTTCCCATAATAGATATTTCTGTTCCGTTAGCATTTAATTTCATGGATACTCCTTTCGTAATCTATTTAACCTCAGATTCATATTGGCGCAGGGGCCGGTTTTTATTATTTCTGATGCGATAATCAATAGCCAGAACCGATCTGGATCATTTTGTCGACCTCAACGAAATGGTATTCAGATTTGACAAAATGGTCCAGGTGACATATAATATACTTAACAAGACAGCCGACAGGTAGGTGCACGCTACCCGTCCCGGCGAGTCAATAACCTAAAATAGTCGTCTCCTCCGCCAAGAGCAGGACGGCTATTTTTTATGGGTGTAATTCAGAATCGCAACAATCAAACTGGCTGTCGCCAGAATTATCATAAATTCCTCATATGTACTCATAAAGCATCTCCCCCTTTCCGAAAGGCTCGGAACGGATAGAGAGCTGCCGCCTGTTCGGCTGCCCGGGTAAGTATATTATATTGTCAAGGTGTGGCCCTTGGGGTCTTATGGGATAGAAGTATGCTTTCCTGTTTGACAAAAAGGTCCAGGTGACATATAATATACTTAACAAGACAGCCAGTAAGGGAGGTTAAGGCTCCCCGCCCTGGCGATTATAAGAAGCTAAGAAACAGCCGCCTATTCTTTACCAGAGAGCAGGGCGGCTATTTCTTATGGGTATAATTCAGAATGGCTACGATCAGCATGGCAACGCCCAGGATGATCCGGAATTCTTCATATGTACTCATAAGGCATCCCTCCCTTCCAAGACTCAGGGCGGGAACCGCAGCCGCTCTACTGGCTGCCCGGGTAAGTATATTATATTGTCAAGGGGGGTGCCCCTGGGGTCCCAGTAGGACTGAGGGGGGAATTTATTATTGCCGATGGGTAATAACGTCAAGAGCCGATAATATTTGATGGGCAAGGGTAAACGCATTCTTATATTCTTTGCTATCTATTTTTGTGGGCTTTGTAATTAAGGGTATCATATAGCACGGATATGAGAAAGAGTTTGTGGTGATCTTAATAATCAAAGATTCAATTTTCTTTTTCTGGGATCTCTTAGAGGTTATCCCGCCTGCAATAGCACCGGCGCCGCCAAATAGCGCACCGCCAATGAGGGCTTGTCCGACTCCGCCGCTTGTAACAAGACTTTCATCTTCGAGCAAATCATAATTAAGCAGATCAGAAAAATCAAGCCACTCTTTGCTTCCGACTTTCTGCTTATTTCCTCCGATAAGTTTTTCGGCAGCTAAAGACATTCCCATCGTAGATAAGGCTAAGGTTCCTTTAAAAAAGGTTTTTCCGATTCCATCTTTTTTCCCATTTACGGGAACCGCACCATGGATACGGAATGCAGAGTGTACTTCATCAATCTGGACAGGTCCAATTTGCCTGGTGGCTTTATAAGCGTTTGAATGTGTCTCAACCGCAGACTGGATGCCAGACTGGGCAGCATTCCATAGTTTTGTGGACAGAGACTCTTCTGAACCAGCTATATCACAGGTATCTCCAATAGGAGTATTTGTGATTATTTCATTTGTCGGGAAGCCACAGACAGGACAAGCTGCTGCACGCTCCGAAAATTCCTTCCCACATTCTGGGCATTTTATAAGTGCCATATTCCTTCCCTCCCGAAAGTATTTTATTAAAACGCCGTAGGCTGTTTTAACCTTAATTCAACCAGCTCTTTCGGGTACCCTGTACCCTGGCAGAACTGCTCAATCGTGCATTCTTTGTATTCTGATATCATCTCATCTGATATCAGAAGATACGCTGCAAATAAATTTGCCCTTCGTTCCAGTTTTGAGTTAAGTAAAAATGTTTTGTTCCGGATAAAATAACAGTTTGATTTTCGATCCAGCAGAGCGTGTCCCAGTTCGTGGGCCATTACGAGGATCAGCTCTTGATGGTTTAAAGCGCTATTTAAAAAAATATACCGATGATTTTTTAAAAACATATAGCACCCGTCGCACTTTAAATTACCTATTTGGTAAAGTACACCAAGCTGATCGGCAATCGCGAATGGATCGGTAGTCCCGAATTTACGGATACAGGATGCGACCATACGCTTGACCCTCTCAACATCCCCCATAAGCTACCACCTTTTATTTCTTTTTGCGGCCGTACTTTTCTTTGTTTACTATCTTAAGTCTGCGGAGGGCGAGATTTAACTCGTCCCGGAAAAGTTCTGCGGCTTCCGGATCCAGTTCTTCTCCGTCGTAGGAGGCAGGGCCGTCTTCTCCGGCAGACAACTTCTCCATAATTCGATTCAAGTCTTTAGCAATGTCCCGCTCGTCTCTGGCGGTCAGGACAGGAGGTTCTTTTTTATCCTCTGTGCCGGTCATCAGATAGTCAATAGTTACCCCAAAATAATCAGCAATTTTTTGAAGCTTATCGTTTTTAGGCTTGCTACGACCACTTTTCCAGTCGGAGAAGGTTGATTTTGTAATTCCTGTTGCTTTTACAACATCTGAATCTTTTACTCCTTTTGAATCTCTTAACTTGCAATAAATTTCATACATAGCGCACTCCTCGTAAGTTTTAAAATCCGTACAAAAAACTATTGACAAGTTCTGAAATCCGTCTTATAATACAGGTACAAAGTTCGGAAATCAAAACAGCCAAGAGCTGCGGGTTATTTTATATCTGGTAAATGTATTATAACTGATTTCCGAACTAAAATCAATAGGGAAGTTCGGAAAGGAGGAAAAATATGTATGAACGATATGTTGCGCTAAGAGAAAAAAAGGGCGTGACCGATTACAGAGTGGCTGTAGAAACAGGGATTACAAAATCCACTTTTTCAGATTGGAAAAGTGGTCGTAGTGTTCCAAAGGCGGACAAGCTTCTCAGTTTGGCAAAGTATTTTGATGTACCTGTAGAGTATTTTCTGGAAGAAGAGAAGAGTCCCGATGTGTCTGTTGCTGAAGTAGGGAGGTGAGAGTGATAGCAAGTCCGAATAGAGAATTAACCATTCATAGATGTATTTTAGATTGCCAAGCCAAGAAGGTATTGCAGGTAGTAAATGCGATTTCAGAAAAAGATAGCCTGAATACTTGTGACATTCAGGCTATAAGAACTCTGATGGATGTTTATGAATCTTTGACTAATCCGATTCAAGAAATGAAGAAACTTCATTAGGTAAATTGTAGTAATGGTCATTACGTAAAACTTCAATGAAAATAATACTATTTTCATTAGTAAATTTTTCAAAGTGGTCATAAAAAAGCTGTTCATCTTTGGGTAATAGGTTTCCATCAAAATCATCCGGGTATTTAAAAAACCACAAAGAATCATTTACCTGGACATGGCTTCTAGATATTTTTTTAAGTTCGGCATTAATGTCGTAAGAAGTGCAGGTCATTGTAGATAAATCGCAATAGAGTAAAAAAGTTAGCATATTATCTCCTTTCTGTTATTTTCAGCATGGCAGTGCTGATAAGAGGAGTATAGCATGGAAAAGTCTGATTTTCCAGAGAAGGTCGCAGATTATCTGGGCGTGACCATCGAGGAGTTGCTGAAGTAGGGAGGTGATAGAGGTGGAAATTAAGAAACTGTCAGCGTTTAACGATTTAAGACACTCTGTCCATGTATTTGATACAGAGGGCAACCGTTTGGCAGATATAGATAAAGACGGTGTCAGAGTGTATGGAGACGCGGTGAACATTGCTGTTTGTAAGGAAATCGGAAGTGAAGCCGGATGGCCTAAATCGGAAATGATTTATATGCCAGAGGGCCTTAAAGAACTGGTTGAACTGAAAAATAGAGCCTAATCGGCCCTATTTCTTACAGCAATGCGGACACGGAATAGCTGTCTTTCCGTATTGAGTCAGTGCAATTAGTTCAGCTTCTTGATAACTGCAAACGATAGTAGCTTTGGATGGCCCAACTTCGATAAGCTTACAGTTTTCAGTTTCATATTGCAGGTGATGAACGATACCAGTACTTTTCTCGATTAAATATTCGTCCTTCCCTGCATTAGGACTTAATGCCATGCTAATCTCCTTTCTTTCATACTCGGCCTGGCAGGGCCTGTAAGTACAGTATAGAACTAAGAGGGAGAAAAAACAAGATTCAGAAGGTCGCGGATTATCTGAGCGTGACCATCGAGGAGCTGCTGAAGTAGGGAGGTGAGAAATTTGAAATTTCCCAAGCCGATTATGAGAACATCAGAACTGATTAAAATGGGGTTTCCGGAAGAATTTCTCCGGCGGGCCTATGGGGATAAGAACCAGAGGTTTGCTACAAAACTGGATCCGATGAAATCGAATAGTCCAATTATTTATGATACAGAGGGGCTGTGGATCTGGTGGCAGAAACAGATAGAGCTTCAGACAAAAACCATGCAGAGGAGGTGAGGAGGATGAGAAGAAGACCAAAGCGGCCGACCGATGAGCAGGCGATGCTGATCGCAAAGGCCGGGCTGATGGCCAGGGACTGGCTGGTCCTGTGGGCATCAGAGAGTCGGATGTGTCTGGTACACCGGAGTAATGGTAAAACCAGGAGAATCGAGATTTAAGGAGGTAAGGACAATGGAAAAAGAGATCCAGTACATGCCGGTAGGCCGGGTACGCCGCCGGAGAAGGACCTGGCGCCGGACTGTGAGAGATCTGGTCCGGATGCTGATGGCCGGAGGTGAGCTGATCGGCACAGGGATCCTGGCCGGGGCCGGATTCGGAGTCGGGCTGGCAGCAGTGACAGTTTTCTTTTAGAGAGGGAGGTGCGGACATGAAGGACGAATGCCTGGCGGTAAAAATTAGTTTCCCAGGAAGTGATCTCACGGGGGCAACTATTTATCTGAAGGGCTGGCAGGCAGAACAGCTGAAAGCCCGGGTGGACGCAAATAACCGGTGTCTGCGGTCCCATGGATTTCCAGCAGATTACACCATGGCACATGCCATCCATTTTGCGCTTGAGATGTATTTTAGAATCCTGGAAAGAAAAGAATCCCCGGAAGCGGCAACTTCCAGGGGACTCAAGTAACAAATAAATTCACACACCCTTATTGTAGGGCAAAAACAGGAGGAAATCAATGAAAAAATTGATTCGGGTTTCGACAGACTTAAAAGTAACCATTCACGACTATCCGGAAGGATCCTACCGGACACACAATGAAGCATTCCGCAAACTGATTGGTGAGGACTGTGAACTTTATGAAATAGTAAAGCCGAGAAGGCTCTACACGAAGATTCTGGCGGAATTGGAGATAAAGAACAAAGATACTCCACCTGTGATGCTGGTTGACGAGGAAGGACTGCTTAAGAATTTGGAATCGAATATGCTGGGGAGCTGGCTGTACATGACAGACAGGCATGGTTGTCCGATTGCAGGTAACGTACTCTTTGTTGGAACTGAATACAGCGGTATGGGAATTGATATCTGCGGAATTCAGGAAGACATAGCGGAAGCATTGAGCGAGGAGTTGAAAAAGGTGATTGAGAGGATTGCAGGATGATGCCAGCCCAGAAGTATGTACTTCCTGATCGTATCGCCTGGCTGGAAGCACGAAAAAACCATATCGGCGGGTCGGATGCAGCTGCCTGTGTGGGGCTGAGCCCCTATAAGGACAACGTCCAGCTCTGGGAGGAGAAGATGGGGCTGGTACTTCCGGAGGATATCTCAGACCGGGATTATGTCCGGTATGGAACCGAGGCAGAGGGGCATCTGAGAGCGCTGTTTGCTATGGATTTCCCGCAGTACCAGGTCCTGTATGAGGAGAACAACATGTTCCTTAACCCGGAGTACCCCTGGATGCATGCCTCCCTGGACGGGGAGCTTGTGGATCCGGAGGGGCGGCACGGGATCCTGGAGATCAAGACCACGGAGATCCTCCAGGGAGCGCAGACCGTCAAGTGGAACGGGAGGATCCCGGACCAGTATTACTGCCAGATCCTCCATTACCTGGCTGTGACGGGATATGATTTCGTGGTCTTAAAGGCACAGTTAAAGGACAGCCGGAGCGGAGAGCTCCGGATTACGACAAAGCACTATTTTATGGAGAGGGATGAGGTGCTGGAGGATATCCGGTGGCTCGTGGAGGCCGAAAAGGGCTTCTGGGACTGCGTGGTCTCCGGGCGGAGGCCGAATCTCGTCCTTCCGGTTATTTAGGAGGCAGCTATGGAGTTAAAGATTTACAGCCCGCAGGATAACGGGTTTGCACAGATGGTTAAATGGAATTTCCAGGAACTTTATTATGAGAGAGATTTGGAGGAATGTCAAGTGAGTTACGAATACATCTGCGAAAAATGCCAGGCACATCTGGATCCGGGCGAACGGTGTGACTGTGAGCTGGAGAAAGAGCGCGAGCGGGTATCAAAGAAGTCAGTGAAGATGATCTATCCTGGCAGTATAAAGAGCCGCGCGAAAGGACGGAGGACATATGCATTATGAAGGAATGGGGCCTGAAGAAGGAACCATCGTAGAAGAGGAACAGGCATTCGCGTATGCCTTGGAACGCTGCCTTCATGGAACTCCAGAAGATCAGGCAGAGTTTAAGGAAGCATTTGTGGAATGGTATTACTCAGGCAACTGGGTAAGAGTAGATTAGGAGGGACTTATGGATAGCGTAGCGAATATTTATGGATCAACAGAGGGCTGGATGCCCGCAGCCCGGAGTACCACAGCAGAGATGGTGGTGAGCAGGCAGGCGCAGGAAGTACAGGCATCTATAGTGATTGCAAAAAGATTTCCGAGAAATGAAGTGGAAAGCTTCAACCGGATCATCCGTGCCTGCCAGAGAAAGACTTTGGCAGAACAGGCGATGTACGAATACCCGCGTGGAGGTACAAAAGTGACCGGCCCGTCCATTCGCCTGGCAGAAGCTATGGCTCAGAATTGGGGAAATCTTGATTATGGGATCGTCGAACTGGAGCAGAGAAACGGTGAGAGCCAGGTGATGGCTTACGCATGGGATCTGGAAACAAACACCCGTCAGAGTAAAATCTTCAATGTGCAGCACATCCGCGGTACAAAGAAAGGAAACGTGATACTGACAGATCCGCGTGACATTTATGAACTGGTTGCTAATCAGGGAGCTCGCAGGGTTCGCGCCTGTATCCTTGGCGTGATTCCTGGAGATGTCATCGATGCTGCGATAGAACAGTGTAAAAATACTCTGAGTGGATCAAATGAGGAACCGTTGGTGGATCGCGTTCGGAAGATGGCAAAGGTATTTGAGGATTCTTTTGGGGTAACTCTCCCGATGATTGAGAAGTATTTCGGATGCAATTATGAGAGTTTCACAGAAAATACCTTTGTGCGTTTGAGGAACGTGTATAAGTCCCTGCGTGATGGCATGGCAAAACGCGAGGATTACTTTGAGATGGTACCTGTTGAAGATGCTTCCGAGATCACAGATCCGTTTGCCGGCAAACAGGATAAGACTGTCAAGGAAAAGGGGAAGAAGCCCGGGCTGAAGCAGGATAAGGCGGAACCGGTAAAAGAACAGATTCAGTCAGACAAGAAAGATGAACTGGTCCATGATCCCGTCCCGGATATGCAGGAGGAGATGTTTAAGTAAGGAACGGTGAGCAAAGATGATCCTAACAGAAAAGAATTATTACAGTCTGGAAGCTGGGGAGCAGTATTTTTCTGTTTCCCAGTATAAGGACTTCGTGAAGTGTGAAGCCATGGCAATGGCAAAGCTCCATGGAGAGTATGAGCAGAGGACAACCCGTGCGCTTCTTGTAGGCTCTTTTGTGGACTCCTACTTCGAAGGGACTCTTCCACAATTCATGCAGGATAACCCGGAGATATTCACAAGAAAGAACGAGCTGAAGAGTGAATTCCGGAAGGCGAATGAGATCATAAGCCGGGTGAAATCAGATAAGACTTTTGCCCGGTTCATGAGCGGAGAGAAGCAGCGGATCATGACCTTTGAGATGTTTGGGGTTCCGTGGAAGATGAAGATGGACAGCTATCTTCCGGGTATCTGCATTACAGACTTAAAGATCGTGGCAAACTTTAAGTCTCTTCCGCTGTGGAGATACGACCTGCAAGGGGCAGTTTATCAGGCCGGCGTCGAAGCGGTCACTGGGGAGAGGCTTCCCTTTTATCTGGCGACAGCCACAAAGGAGCGGGTGGTGGACCTGGATGTATTCCAGATACCGCAGACCACCTTGAATCTGGCAATGGATGAGATTGGATTTAGTATTGAGCATTATGCGGAGGTTAAGGCCGGACTGGTGCCGCCAAAGGCCTGCGGGTACTGCGATTACTGCAAGTCAGTGAAACAGGCAGCAATCCGGAATTACAATGAACTTTTAGGGGTATAAAGAAATGAAACTTGTGAAGATTTTAAGCGACAGCGTCCAGATCCGGACGAACCTGTCAGAATTTAAGGATATCCGTATCAATGACCTTCTGATGGTATCGGACAGAACGGCATCCTTGGTGACGATGGTCACAGGCCTTGTGGATACGGATACGGAGGAGCGGATCGGGGAACAGGATTTCCTGGGAGAGATCACCGGAATCAAGTCCATTGATTGCTCCATTATCGGCAGCATAAAGGATGGACGGTTTGTGAAGGCCATTGATACATATCCGACCACATGTGTGGAGATCAGCCGGATTACCAGCATGGAATTCTCCAATATGATCACGCCGGATGCGTCAGCGTGCTTTGAGATTGGTAAATATGCAGCGTATGACTGCCCGGCTTATGTAAATGGAAACAAGTTTTTCCAGCGTCATGCCTGCATCGTAGGAAATACCGGTTCCGGAAAGTCAGAGACCGTGGCGAAGATTCTGGAGGAAACAGCAAAGCTTCCCGGTGCCAATATCGTGGTGTTTGATATCCACGGAGAATACAGCAAGCTGTCCTATGCATCCAACGTGCAAATCGGACAGAATTTCCCGTTCCCGATCTGGCTGTTTGGTTTCAATGATATCGTGACAAATATCTTAAAGATTCGCGAAGAGTCGGCAACAACAGTTATGACAGCGCTTCGGAAGGCTTATTACAGTGTCTGTCCGAATGGCAAGGAAAATAAGCCGGTGTATTTCGATTACAAGGCACTGATCACAGAGCTGGAGAAGATGGATAGTCAGATTGCCTGGACAGGGGAGTTTTATAAGACCGGTGATAAATCCGGACAGCCCAAAACCACAAAAGGCGAATATAACGGTAAGCTTACCAGTACAGTAAACCTGTTAAAGGACCGGATGGCAGACAGTCGGTACAGCTTCCTTTTCGGAGATGAGAAGCAGCCATACCTTTACGAGGTTGTAGAAGCTGTTCTCGGTACGGAAAAGCCGATCAAGAATATTGACCTGTCCGGTGTCCCCCACGATGTGGCTCTTCCGATCATTGGGGTCCTGACCCGCTTGATCTTCGCCGTCCAGCGGGAACAGGATATGGACCACATCCGGCCGGTGGTGGTCGTGTGTGATGAGGCACACGTTTACATCCCGGATAACTTCCAGTTGTCAGCCAGTCAGCGCCGCATGGTGGAGGTGTTTGAGGATATCGCAAAAGAGGGTCGTAAGTTCGGGATCACGTTGTTCCCGGCCACACAGAGGCCATCAGAGCTTAATAAAACAATCATTGCCCAGTGCGCGAACATCATCGTCGGAAAGCTCAACAACGAAAATGACAAGACTCTGATTAAAGGGATGTTGCCGGATGGAAACGAGAAGATCATCGATTCAGTGACGATGTTTAATCCGGGCGAGGTACTCATTGTTGGTGATGCGGTGCCGATTCCTTTAAAGATTAAGGTGAAGCTTGCAAAGGAGCGTCCGGTATCCCGTACGGTTGATTTTTGGGATGTCTGGAGGCGTGAAGGTTTCTGGGATATCATGGAGCTGGTGGACAAATATCTGCAGATAATGCAGCCAGGAAAGGAGGTAGAAGTATATGCCGATCACGTTTGACAACATCGCCGGAGGAGAGTTGGCGGAAAAGTTTTCCATGGCCCTGGCCCAGATCGGACGGAATATCATAGATCCCAACATGGATCCGGAGGCCGCCCGTGGGATGACCATAAATCTCAAATTTAAGCCCTCAAAAGCCGGGACGATCCAGGTTGCATTTAACATCAAGACAAAGCTGGCCGGGATCGCAAAGACGGAAACAGTATTCCTGATCGGCCAGGATGCCCGTACCGGGCGGGTGGAAATGTCCGAGTATGGAAATAACCGCCCGGCCGTGACAGGAGCCTATGATGCGGTCCCTGCGGATCCTGGGGTACATGAAAAATCGTTTGACCCGGATACGGGAGAGATTTTAGAAGAGGAGCGGCGGGGGCCCATTGACCTCCGGTTAGCCAGATAAAAGAAAGGAGAATCAGATATGTTGGAAGGATTAAAAGAAGCATTACAGTATGTGGTGGGGCTGGGAAACAGCTCCGAGAAGGTACAGGTCTTGGAGATCTGCGGGGAGACGTATGCCAACCGGCGCCTGGAGCGCTATGGGGCTCCGAAGCGGGCGGAAGCTGTGGAGGCATCCACTCTGTCTTCGATGGTAGAGTATATTTTACGCTGCTCTGAGGAGTTTAAGGGCAATAAGATGATCATCCATGTGGAGAGCCCGAAGCTGGTCAGCCTGGTCTCCTTCCTCGACGGGGAAAGAAAAAGGGAATACCTTTTCTCATCAAAAGCGGAAACATCCGAATTCCAGTTCGGAAGATGGTATGACCAGGAGGAGTTCATGATCGCGCTGCAGTCCAACTTCCAGATGAGCCCGGACCTGGAGGCTATCATGAAATTTGCTGGAAATGTAGAAAAGAAAAACGAGCAGACTTATTCGGATGACGGCAGGACGCAGGTGGCTACGATGAATGTGGGTGTGGCATCGAAGGCGGATGTGATCGTGCCGAATCCGGTGGAGCTGATCCCGTTCCGCACATTTCAGGAAGTGGAGCAGCCGCGCAGCCAGTTTGTGTTCCGGATCAGCGACAAAGGGGCTCCGGCCTTTAAGATCGTAGAGGCAGAGGGAGGTATCTGGAAGAACGAAGCAGTCCAGAATATCAAGGAATATTTTGAAAACGAACTCGGAGGCGCGCCGAAGGAGATCCTGGAGCATATCACGATTATCGGATAATAAGAAAAAAATAAAAACGGCCGTGCTTCCTTAGGAATATGTCACAGATCCGCCAGGAAGCGGATGAGATACAGGGGGACCGGCCGTTCCCCCTGGAAGGCAGGTGGAATGATATGCCAAGGCCGCAAAAGGAAGGGCTGGACTACTTTCCCCTGGATGTTACCTTTTTTTCTGACCCAAAGATAAAGATTCTGAAGGCCCGTTACGGAGTAGATGGGATTGCGGTATATATTTACCTGCTGTGTGAGATCTACCGTTCGGGATATTATCTCCAGCTCAACGATGACAGCATCTATATTTTTTCGGATGACTTAAAAATGAGCCCGGAGAAGGTGATGCAGGTCTTGAACTTCTTACTGGAACGGTCACTGTTTGATCACACACTTTTTCAGTCGGACAAGGTCTTGACCTCAGCCGGAATACAGAAGCGGTTCCAGCTGGCCGTAAAGGAACGTGCCAAAAAGAACCCGGTTCATGTAGAGGGGTTCTGGATTTTAAAACCAGAAAATACGGAACCCTTTATTAAAGTGAACTCTTTTTTAAATATTTCCCGGAATAACGAGGATAATTCCGGGAAAAACGGAGGTAATTCCCGGGAAAAATCCCTAAAGGAAAGTAAAGAAAAGGAAAGTAAAGAAAATAAAAGAAAAGATGGAAGCCCGGAGCAGCCGGGAAGACCTGTATATGAACTTCCCATGCTCGATGGCAGCATGTATCCGGTTCCCAGGAGCCTGGTCGAAGAATACAGATCTTTATATCCGTCTGTTGATGTCACTCTGGAATTCCGAAAAATGATCAAATGGCTGGATGTACATCCCAAGAAAAGGAAAACATCCGAAGACATCGAAAAGTTTATCAATGGCTGGTTAGGCAGATCCCAGGATTCGGCCAGAGCGCAGCCTTCGGGCGGAAGCGGGAGCAAAAACCGGTTCAAGAACTTTGATGAGAGGGACCAGGATTATGAATCTATCATCTGGGAAGAGATGAGAAGGAAGAATGAGAAGGGGGAGGGGTAGATGGAAGGGGGCCTGGCATGAAAAATACAACCGGCATCCGGACAGCATGACGGAGTTGGTTGAATTCCTGAAGGCTGTACAAAAAGGCGAGGAATAGGAGGGGGAACCATTGAAAATCCGGAGTGTCGCAGAAGCGAAAAAGAAGATCAAGATCGGGTCAAAGGTTATGATAACGACCCAGAAGGCATGCGCCAAAGACTCATTTGGGGCAGTTAAGACCGGGATCCCGAGACAAGCGGTTGTTATTGGCATTTATGAGTATTTTGTCCATGTACAGCTGGAGAGCGGAGTATGTGAGAGCGTGATGTGGATGGATCTGATTAATGCCAGTGAGGAAGATAAGCGATGATCAAAGACAGTGGGGAGCGCACAAAATTTGACACCGGAGCCGTCCGGGATATGCACGCCGGTAAGGGGAGGATGGATCTCCTTCCCTGGGCAGCCATCATGGAGGTTTCCAAACATTGTGAGGATGGGGCATTAAAGTATGGCGAGCATAATGTGGACAAGGGGATACCTACACACTCGTTTCTGGATTCCGCAGCCAGGCATATCGCAAAGTATATGGACGGATGGAAGGACGAGCCACACCTCCGGGCCGCCGCCTGGAACCTTTTATGGGCAATCCAGATGGAGATCAAACACCCGGAGCTGGTAGACACGCCGTGGAGAGAGGAGGATAAGGATGGAGAGACTGACACACCCGCGCAGCAGCGGGATTAAGACAGGGCACTGGTCCCCAAATAAAAAAGACGAGCTGATCGAGCGCCTGGCGGCCTATGAGGACACCGGGCTGACACCGCAGGATATATACAGCCTTAAAGCGGGGACGATTCTTAAGGCGCTGGGAAAGGATTGGATTCTCCCGGATGATCGGACACCTGAAAATGGATCATATGTCCTGGTATCATTCGCAAATTTTAGCATGCCCGATATCGGAAGGTACGAGGAGGACGAAGATGGAGGGGCCTTTTATCCGGGAGATGAGGAGTACACATACACAAGCGTTGGACTGTTTGTCAATGTCTGGATGCCGTTGCCGGAACCATACAAGGGGGTGGATGATGATGAAAAATAGAGAGGGATACCCGGATCCGACCGCAGGTAGAGCGATCCGGGAGGCTGACCGGCCGCCGGAGAACGTGGTCATGTTCCGGCGGATGATCAAGTCGATGTGCACGATCTTCCACCTTCGGATCCTGGGCAAGGTGACGATTGTGGATGAGAAAGGACGGCGGTGGTGATGACGAGAGCGGAGAGGAGGCGTCTGGAAAAAGCCGGAGCCAGGAAGGAGCCGATCTACACGTTGACCCAGACCCAGATCAATGAGATCAGGAAGCAGGCGGTCCTGGAGCGCAAGGAGGAGCTTAAGGCCAGCATATCCAGAGAGATCGACGAGCGGATCCAGAAGGAGTGGGCCGCACGCGAGGCGGCGCTGACAGGAGAAACCGACGAGGAACAGATCCTAAAGGTCCTGTGCCTTCTCCTGGCGGTGCCAGCCAAGGTCCTCTGTGAAAAATTCCGTTGGAAACCGATTACGGACGAAAATGACCGGAGATCCCGGCTGATGCAGTTTTCTGAGGCGGTGGTGAAAGAGGTCAACCGGACATTTGAAAATGACAATGTGGATATCCGGGCAATCGGTGAGGAAGTATATGAGAAATACGGAGTGAGATTTGAAGTGAGGTGAGGCCGTTGGACCAGAGCGTCTTAGTCCAATACAGCGAGGTTATGGAGGAGATCAAGGATTTAAGGGAGAGGATCCGGAAGCTGGACCGGTTTTTATCGGATCCGCCGGTGGTTTCGGATACGGTCCGGGGAACCAGGAAGGACGGGACCATTGGTCCAATCAAGATCACGGGGATCCCGGTACCGGAGTATAGTCGGAAAGAAAAGATCCGGGAACGGTACAGGAAGATGCTGGAAGAGAAGGAGGCAGAGCTCCTGGAGCTGACCTGTAAGGCAGAGGAGTACATAGAGTCGATCCCGAAGGCAGAGATCCGGATCATGTTCCGGCTGTATTACATCGACGGGTTAAGCGATGCGAAGGTGGCTGACCGGATGAACCGGATTTTCCCGAAGCGCCGGATCCGGTATACAGATGAGAACGTGAAGAAGCGCAGACAGAGATTTTTTGAAAAAAATTCAAAATGTCCCCCAATGTCCCGATAAAATGTGCTAGTCTATAGACTGGGAGCCGGAGGCGGAGAGCTGCCGGCCCCCATCTTCCCCACCCAAGTACTTATCCCCGTAAGCCCGTCCATCCCAGGCGGGCATTGACGGAACATCTTCCCGGACGGGAGGAAGCGTGAGCCGTAAAACCGAGCCGCAGGTTCAAGTCCTGGTGTTCCGATGTTATCACAACCTCCTATTTAATATATCCTGGGTGGCCATCGTGCTGCCCGGGGAACTTTGCGGGATAGAGCAGCCAGGAAGCTCGCCGGGCCCATAACCCGGAGGCCGATGGTTCAAATCCATCTCCCGCGATTGACCCGGGGCTCTCCCCCATGATATTCCGGGCATACGAAGTCATCCTCGTAAGAGGGTGTCTTTTTTGTGTGCTCTATGTCAGGGTAAAAAGGTAAGAAGTATATTACAGATAAAATCTGGCATAATACTCTAGAACTGTCTATTGACTCTATATCTGGCTGGGGGTATAATATAATGAAAAGACTGACAGGGGGAAAAGTTATGCAGGAATTGTTTGATAGATACGATAGAATTTTATCTGGAGACATACCAGAGATTAATGTACATGATCGTAAGGATTTTAGAACATATTCCGTTACAAATTTTCGTGGTGGAATAGGGAAAACCACATTGTCGTTTAATTTGGCATATGCAATGAGTAAAAAATACATGACATTGTTTCTTGACATGTGCCCCCAACAAAATTTTACATCATTACTATTGAATAGTACAAAGCCATTTGTAGGCAATACGGTATATGATGCATTGATGGAAAAAATGATGGGGTCTGCTTGGCAAATGGAGGATAAGAAATTATCTTTGAGAGTTCAGGATTTTAATTCAGAGTTTCGTAATGATTGCAAAACCTGTTATTTTATTCCTGGAAGTAGCAAATTATTTTTGTATCCAAGTCAATTTTATTCCAGATTAAATGAATATCTGGGAATGACTTCATCGGGAACTGGTGAAAAACCGGTAAGTGTACTGCTGAAAATGTTGAAAACAATAATTACAGAGCAAATGCAAGAGACTAAAACAGAGAAGGTGCTAATTGATACAAGTCCGTTTTTTGCTGGTGGAACACATTTAGCTTGGGCGGCATCAGATGCACTGGTTATTCCCGTTCGAGTGGATGAACAGTCTATCTATTCTTTAGAATTAACTTTAGAGATGTTGCATAATCCTAATAGTGATTTTAATATATGGAGAAATAGGGCGGATATTGAAGAAAAACCAACTGTGCAGGCAATTATAATGACCCATTGTGGTTGGAATAGGCAAGCTGACCATCAAATAGACAGTGCTTCTAGAATGTATATTGAACGGGCTGTAGATATTGCAGAGAAATATAGTAGTGTGTTTTCAACAGAGAATGTCGTAAATCATTTTGCATTATTATCTGATTTCCATAGTTCGGGAAGAATTAGTGGATCAAAGGCTATACCAATTGAGAATTTGGTAGAAGGGCGTCAACATAGAATTGAAGGTAGGAAAGTTGAAGTTAATAGGAGCGTTAAAAGATATAAAAAAGAACTTCAATATACCTTTAATTTAATCAATTGTTAGATAAGATATAAAAAATTATTCCATGAGCCGCCCCGTGCGGCTCTTTTCTATACCCAAAAACCAACGAATAGGAGGTGATCGACATGGCCAGAGCGCCGGATCCGAGAATTGATGAGGCGAAGGCCATGTACCTGAAGGGGGTGAAGCTGGTGGAGATTGCACACCGGCTGGATCTGCCGGAGGGAACGGTCCGCCGGTGGAAATCCACGCATAAGTGGGAAAGCGAACGTTCGGATAGAAAAAGTGAACGCTCGAAAAGAAAGAGAGGGGCACAGCCGGGCAATAAAAACAGCTCCGGAGGCCCGCCAGGAAACAAGAAAGCAGTTACCACAGGAGAGTTTGAGACTCTCCTTTTTGATTGCCTGGAACCGGAAGAGAGGCAGCTGGCTGCAGCTGTCCCGCCGGATAAAGAGCAGCTGCTCCTCCAGGAGATCCGGCTGCTGACTGTCCGAGAGCACCGGATGCTTAAGCGGATTGATCTGCTTCGGACGTCCATGGATGACTCCGGGGAGGTGTCTGGGGATGAAACCGGCATGACTGCGGTTGGGCATAAAAAGGGCCTTGAAAAGGACAAGGAGACAGATCTCACGGAGTACCGGGGCAAGCTGGGTCAGATCCAGAACATCGAGGATGCCCTGACCCGCGTCCAGGCCCGGAAGCAGGCAGCCATCGACTCCCTGCACCGATACGGCGTGGATGATGCCCGCCTGGAGATCGAGCTGATACGGCTTGACCTGGCGGCGAGAAAGGCCGGCGGACTAGACGATGATGAGGAGCCCGAGGATGACGGCTTCCTGGCTGCGCTTAGCGGAGCGGCGGAGGATTGGACAACGGAAAAGAAGGTGGAGAATGATGAAGAAGAGACGGCCGATATTTAAATTCCAGCGGTTTTCAAAAAAACAGCGACAGATTTTTACCTGGTGGGCAGACAGAAGCCCTGTAAAGGATGCAGCTGGTATCATTGCAGATGGGGCGATCCGGTCCGGGAAGACGGTCAGCATGTCTTTGTCCTTTGTGATGTGGGCCATGGAAAGGTATGATGGGCAGAATTTCATCATGGCCGGAAAAACCATCAGCTCCTTTAAACGGAATGTTCTCCAGAACCTTAAGATGATGCTGACAAGCCGGGGATACCGTTGGACATACCACATTTCTGGGGACCTCCCCAACATGCTGGAAGTATCCAGGAAGGGCAGGACAAATTTCTTTTATGTCTTTGGCGGTAAGGACGAAGGCTCCCAGGATCTGGTGCAGGGAATTACGGCCGCTGGGGCTTTTTTTGATGAGGTGGCGTTGATGCCGGAATCCTTTGTGAATCAGGCCACAGGCCGCTGTTCTGTCGAGGGAGCTGCCTGGTGGTTCAACTGTAATCCGGCGGGGCCGATGCACTGGTTCAAGCAGGAATGGATCGATAAGAGAAAAAAGAAAAAGCTCCTATACCTGCATTTCACTATGGACGACAATCTGAGCCTTTCTGAACGGGTAAAGGAAAAGTACAGGGAAATGTATGCTGGTGTGTTTTATCTCCGGTATATCAAAGGCCTGTGGGCGGTGGCAGAGGGGCTGATCTACACCATGTTTTCGGACCAGAACATGTATGCAGATGCAGACCGGCCAGTGGCATTAAAAAGTACGGCTGTGAAAACGATCACAGTAGATTACGGAACTACAAACCCATGCGTGTTCCTCGAAGTCTGGGACGATGGGGAGACTCTGTGGGTGGACCGGGAATACCGCTGGGACAGCCGCTCAGAGGGGGCTAGACGCAGCGGGAACCCGCAGAAGACGGACTCGCAGTATGCGGATGACATGGAGGATTTTATGGGAACAGACCCAGAGAGCCAGTGCATGGTTGTGGTTGACCCTTCAGCGGCTTCCTTCATCGCAGAGCTTCGCAGCCGCGGTGTATACGTAAAACCCGCCAATAACGAGGTGGTGGATGGGATCCGTGTGGTCGGCTCCCTGCTTGGAAGGCGTGGAATCCGGATCAACAGGGACAACTGCAAAGGACTGATCGGGGAGATGCGGTCCTATGTCTGGGATGATAAGGCGGCAGAACGGGGAGAGGAAAAGCCGGTCAAGCAGAAAGACCATGGGCCGGATGCATTGAGGTATTACTGCTATACGGTCCTGCCGAAATGGCGGATCGGCGCATAGGAGGGAATATATGGCACAGAAACAGAATACGGGAACAGAGGCGCCTGTCGTGACGATGGACGCCTTTTCCAATCCAGCGGCAAGGATCGGGTTCGGGACGCTGGACCTTCTGCAGGCGACCGAGTACCCCATGACCCGGATGACGCAGAATTACCAGCTTCTGACCAGCCTGTACCGGGAAAACTGGATCATCCAGAACATTATCGCCACGATCCCCAATGATATGATGCGGAAATGGTATGATCTGAGGACCGGGGCTGATCCGGAGTACTTAAAGCAGATGGCCCGCCTGGAGCGGCGGACGCAAATCCGGAAGAAACTGCTCCTGGGGATGTACTGGGGGAGGCTTTATGGCGGAGCCGCAGGAGTGATCTTGATCAAAGGACACAACGATATGAGCCGTCCACTGGAACTGGATGCAGTCATGCCGGGAAGCTTCCTGGGACTTCATATCCTGGACCGGTGGAATGGCATTTATCCGGAAACAGATCTGGTATCCGATCCGGAGGATCCGGATTTCGGTCTCCCGGAATTTTACATGATCCGCAATGAAGAGACCGGAATGACAGCGGCCCGCGTACACCACAGTCGGGTGATCCGCTTTATCGGCAGGGAACTCCCCTGGATGGAACAGGTGACGGAGCAGTACTGGGGAGAATCGGAGATTGAAGCGATCTATGAAGAGCTTACCAGGCGGGATAATGTGGCAGGGAACATTGCAGCCCTTACATTCCGAGCGAATATCAATTACCAGGAAACGGATGGGCTGGACCAGCTTCTGGGGACGGCCAACACGGAAATGCAGCGCCGCTTCTGGAACACCATGGCGGCCCAGTCGGTAATGGAAAGTAATTTCGGGACAAGGATGATCAATAAGGGAGACGCGATCCACAACACGCAGTATACCTTTACAGGCCTTCCGGATGTCTATGACCGGGTCATGATGGATGTGGCCGGGGCGGCACGGACGCCGGTGACGAAGCTTTTTGGACGATCTCCCGCAGGGATGAATGCGACGGGAGAATCTGATCTGAAGAATTATTACGACTATATTGACGGACTAAGGGAGACGGAACTTCGTGGGATCATTGAACGGCTGCTTCCGCTCATGGCATTATCAGCATGGGGGACGATTCCGGACGATATGAAGATTGTTTTCCCGCCGATGCAGACACCGGATGCCAGGGAAGTGGCGGAGATCACGGAGCGGAAGAGCAACGCGGTCCTCGCGGTTTATCAGAATGACCTCATCGATGCGGCGACGGCCATGCAGGAGCTGAAGCAACTGTCAGATGAAACCGGTCTGTACAGCAAGATCTCTGATGAAGCGATCGAAGCCGGAAGAGGTGTGTTTTATTCGGACAGCCGGCTGCGGGACCCGATGTCCGGCCTGGAGTTTCCGGGAAATCCGGAAGAAGGGGGCGGGGGCTTAGAAGATGACGAAGAAGATCCGGCCGGCGAAGGAAACTGATGTAACTGCATATCTGCGGCGGCTGTTCCTTAAGACGGAGCAGGAACTGATCCGGGAGATCACGAGAAAGCGGTCGGCCGGATATGTGGATTATGCGGAGGTAGCCGCCCTGGAACGGGTCCAGAAAATTCTTCAGGACATGGTGGACGAATCCTGGGAGTATATTCCGGAAATGATCGAGACTATTTTTTATCATTCGGACAAGGATGCAGCTGGTTATGCCAATGCCAGGACGCTCACAGCGGCCCAGACGGACGTTGTACAGCAGCTATCCAATAATCTGCTGGGCGAGATCATGGAAATGGCGGGAACGGCCAGGAAAAGCGTGGAGGCTGTGTTTACCATCGCCAGACTGGAAAATGATCCGTTCCGGAGGCTTACCCTGGAACAGGTCCTGCGCCAGGAGGCAGCGGGCAGTCCATGGATCAGAAGCAGCAGGGACCTGGTAAAAAAGATGGAACAGGACGGGATCACGGCATTCGTGGATAAGTCCGGCCGCCGGTGGAGCCTCCGTGCATACGGAAATATGGCGGTGCGCACCACGGCCCGACAGGCGGAGGTGGCCGCGCTTTTGACGGCCGATGATCACGATCTCTGGCAGATTATAAAGATTGGCAGCACGTGTCCGGTATGCGCGCCTCTGGAAGGCCGGGTCTATTCCAAAAGCGGAACAAATCCGGATTATCCGCCGTTATCGATGGCCTTCGGGAAGGTGGATCCGGCGGGAGGGGACAACCTGGCAAACACCTGGCTGAATATCCACCCAAACTGCCTCCATATGCTGACGAAGTACACTACGGTCGGAAAGACCGAAAAACAGATCCGGAGGGACCGGGATTTCTCGGATCCGGAGAAGAATCCGGTCACAAAAGACCCTCGGAGTAAGAAGCAGATCGCGGCCTACCGGGAGAAGGAGCGGAACCGGAGGAAACTGCTGGCGGATATGAAGCAGCATAAGGAATACCGGGCGGTTCTGGGAAGAGAAGTGCCGAAAGATTTTGCAAAGTTCCGGGAGATGAAGTATAATGGGAGTGGGAAGTGGAATAAACTTCAAAGTCTATATCGCAATCGGTTTTCGTTGCAAGAACGATTAGATTACGAGATGAATGGAGAAAAGCTATTTATTCCGACCAACTCAAAACTGGAGAGCGTTAGGACAATAGCTGGTTCCGGCAGCAAAACAGAGCTTCGCGTCGCGGAACGTCTTGCGCATGATTATGGCGGTAATGCTGCAGATTGGAAAAAGAAAGTCGGAAAAATTGAAAGCGATAAATATATTTTTGATGTTCATTGGTATGAGCTAAATGGAAGGCAATACAAAGCAAAAATAAAGACCAGGAGAGATAAACTATGAGTACCCGATATTACGAACCACCAGAACCGATTAATAAACCTGAAAAGACAATGAGGCTTCGCTTTGTGGGAGAATCCTTTTGGAATGGAGACGGATTGACGAATGGACAGGTTTATGAAGCCTGGGTCGATCCGGATTCTGGGATGTACCGGGTGATTGACGACAGCGGAGAAGATTATCTGTATTCTCCGGACGCTCCGGGACCAACAGACCGCAGCGCGCCAAATGGCCGCTGGGAAATCGTGGAGGGAGGAGACTAAAATGACAGAGGGAAAAATTTTGGCTGGTTAGAAACTTTGGAGGAGCTTGAACTGTTGCGACGCCGCAATGAAAGGAATAAAAGATGATACAGTATTATGGTTATACCATAAGCCCGAACCAGATTGAGACTGGCGAGGGCTTTTTAATTTGCCGGAATGTGCCCATCAGCCGGACCGGAGACCAGGAGTACTTGGGTTGGGAGATCGGGATCCCGGGGGCGGGAGGCGGACAGATTGTAACGGTCCACCGGCCTCCAGAGGAAGTGTTTTCCACGGCAGCCCTGGCAAGCTTTGAAGGGAAGCCGGTGACGAATGATCATCCGCCGGTACTGATCGGGCCGGATGATGTGAAAACGTATGAGATGGGCCACGCCCAGAACGTGCGCCGGGGAGATGGAGAGTGGGAGGAGTACACCCTGGCGGATCTTCATATCCATGACCGGGAACTGATCGATGCCGTCCAGAGCGGGAAACGGGAGATCTCCTGTGGGTATGAATGCGAGTATGTCCCCAATGGGGACGGGACCTATACACAGAGGAATATCAGAGGGAATCATGTGGCAGTCGTGGAACGGGGAAGAGCCGGGAAACGGGCTGCCATTTTAGATTCAGATAAAAAGAAGGCGAAAGAGCCGGAAAGGAAAGGGAACATGAATAAAAAAGGACTGTTTTTCAAACTCTTCGGACAGGCAGTAAAGGATAAGAGTCCGGAGGAGATCGAGCAGATGGCCATGGATGCGGCGGCCGCTCTGGAAGCGGAGAAGCCGGCGGACGGACAGGCAGAAGGGCAGAAGGAAGAACCGGCAAAAGAAACGGCTTCAGATGAGGCTGTCATTGATGCCATTGCTGAAAAAATCCTGGCGAAGCTGGAGGAGAAGGGGGCATGCAAAAAGAAAGAAGAAACAAAGGATGCCCTGGATGCTGCCCTTGAGAAGCTGACAGAGGGCGGGGATCCTGGGCAGGCCGGGGAAACAGAAAAAACATCCGGCGATACGGAAAAGGAGACCAGAACCGGGACCGGAATGGACAGATCCACGGCAGCGGGAATTTTAAAGGCCATGCGTCCGGCGGTGGCTGCCATCAAAGATGAGAAGGAACGCCTGGCTGTTTCGGATGCGCTGATCCGTCTGGTGATGGCAGAGGATACCCAGGACGATATTTCCGCCGTCTTAAAGGCATCCCAGGCAAACGGAAAAAAAGCAGCCGTGAACATGGTGACTGTGGACACAGACGCGATCCAGGATGCGTATGATGCCATGAATCCCCACAGGGGCAGAAAGGAGACGAAGTAAGATGAAAGGACAGGTAATCGGAAAGACCATGCTGCACGGATATGCGGGAAGCTATTCCAGGCAGCCGGATATGGTGGTGGATACCCACCCGCACGGAGGAAAGGCGGAGATTCCGTTTGGTTTCCCGGTAGCGGCAGGCGCAGACGGGGCAGTTGCTGAATGGGCAGAGACTTCCACAGCAGGGAATTTTGTGGGAGTAGCCGTCCGTGAGATCAAGTCGGCCATGGACTACATGAATCAGAATACGGGCGCCTACAGGCCCGGAGAAGCCCTTCCCGTGTTAAAACGCGGATGCGTGAACGTGATCTGCCAGAACGGGACACCGGCCGCGGGAAAGGCCGTGTACGTCCGGACTAAGAAAAACGAATCTTTTCCCAATGCGGTGGTGGGTGGATTTGAGGCCGCAGAGGACACCACGAATTCAGTGAAACTCTCAAATGTGCAGTGGAAGGGAACAGCAGACGCAAACGGAGTGGCGGAGCTGCGGATCCTGACCATCCAGAATGCGTAAGGAGGAATCAGAGATGGCATTTAAGAACGTAGGTACTTTTGATCTGGGGAGAGCCGCATCCGGTGCGGCAAGAGGCGGAAACGCGGTTGTATTCAGCCTGGATGCGGATGGAATCGCATCCGGACAGGCATTCCTGACATCTGAGCTGGAAAAGCGCGACATGATGGTACGGACGCCTCTGACCAGCTTTACATATGCCCGTGATATCCCGGTCCGCGTTGGAGGCGGATGGGCAGAGACGGTATCCGCCATGCAGGTAGGATATGGGATCGCCGGAGGTTCCGGGGACGGTATCGTCCATGCCGGAGGCTCCAACGGGATCCCTATGGTGCAGGCAGACTTTTCCAAGGGCACATATAAGGCCCATATGATCGCCGCCGGGACCCGTGTGATGTGGGTGGACATGCAGCGCGGGAACATGACCGGAAGGAACCTGGACAGCCTTCTGCGGGACGGGCTCCGTATGGCTTATGACAAACACCTGGAAGAGAACACATACGTCGGCTTTAAGCGCTACGGAACCACGGGGCTCTTAAATAACCCGGATGTGGTGGTCCTGGATGCGGCATCCAACGGCGCGGATCTGTCAAGTACGAAGTTTAAAGACAAAACGCCGGATATGATCCTGAAGGATATCAACGACGCGATCCTTTATGCCTGGTCCCAGTGTGAGTACGACCGGGATGCGGTACCCAACCACATTATCATGCCCTATGAGCAGTTCAACTACCTGGCTACCACGAAGGTGACAGATCTGGCGGAAAAGACCATCCTGACATTCCTTCTGGAAAATAATGTGGCAAAGCAGAACGGAGCCGACCTGTTTATCGGGGCCACTTCCTGGTGCAAGGGAGCCGGGGACGGAAGCGAGGACCGTATGGTTGTCTATTGTAACCGCGAAAAGTATCTGGCCATGGACGAGCTGGTGCCCCTTACCAGAGCCATGACAGGGCCCAATACGGCAGAATTCTGTTATGATACCGCGTATGCCGGAAACCTGTCAGAGGTAGAAGTGTTCTATGATCAGACCATGGTCTATGTAGACGGGATTTAGGAGGTGCCTGGATGTTTATCGTATCAAAACGGAGTTATGCAGTAAGACTTTCTGACGGATCCTTTTACCGGATCCCGAAGGATTTTATCGGGGAGATCCCGGAAGAGGTGGCAGAAAGCAGACTGGTACAGAGGGCAGTCCGGAGCGGGTCCATTGCGGTCCCCTCCGGGACCCGGGACCGGGAGCTTTTAGAAGCGGACCAGAAAGCGGAGGAACTGCTGAAAGAGAACGACATCCGGCCGGATGCGGGGGAGGAAGCAGGCGGACCTTTAGAGGAACAGCCGGAAACGGATGATACTCCGAAGGCTGGAAACACCAGACGCGGAAGAAAATAAAGGAGGGCAGCACATGACCACCAGAGACAACAGGATGGGAGCCTTGTTCCAGGCCGCAAAAGCAGCCGCGGCCAATGTGCCGCAGCCAGGGGAGCGCGGCTCCTATACGGCGGATATGTTCCGGGAGGATTTTCCACAGTTCACTGTCCGGGTGCCGTCGGATACAGAGGGAAGCGGGGAAACTATGAAAGATGCGGTCCCGGAAAAAATGCTGGAGCTGTTTATCAGCCAGGCCAATGACAGCGTGCTTCCTGGCCGGTGGAGCTCCCTCTGGAGGTATGCTGCCGGACTGTATGTGGCCCATTTTGCGGCCCTGTATCTGAAGACGTATACTCCTGGATCCGGAAGTGCCGCCCAGGTGGCCGTAAATGCACAGAATACTGGCACCGTGAAGGCGGCCTCCATGGGAGATACGTCCATCAGCTACGATAACAGCGCAGTAACAGCTGGAACCGAGAAATGGGGCAGCTGGAATGCCACCCAGTACGGTTCCCAGCTGGTGACGATGGCGCGTATGGTCGGAATGGGGGGAATGTATGTTATTTGATAATCCCGTTTTCGGAAACTGGTACACAGACACGGTGGATATCTGGCGGATGGTCCCGGTCCGTGATGGAAATCTGGATGGCATGGAACGGAAAAAGATAAACCAGAATCCAGTGCCGTGCCGGGTGTATGAGACAAAGAAGGAGGGGCCGGCGATTGGTGAGAACGCAGCCCGGGAGAGGGCCGTGGAAAAGCTGGCCTGTGATCTGGCTGCGGATATCCGGGCCGGGGATGAGCTGTATGTGATCCGCGGCGGGAACCTGGGACATGCGAACCAGGGAGTGAGGTATACCGCCGGTCCTCCGGCGCGGTACTATGACCCGGTGGGAAGCGTTTCCACCGGCCTGGCGCACCAGGAAGTGGGGCTGTTGAGAGACAACATCATCGGGAGGTGAGGGAATGTCCAGCTTTGGATCGCAGATCCGGAAGCGGATCGGGGAACTTTATAAGGCTGGCCAGGATGTTCCCGGGATCCTGGAGGCGGTGGCAGAAGGAGCGACCATTGAAGCCGTGCGGGTGGCGGGTCAAAATACACCCCCAAATGACGGGAACCTGGCCGGGACGAATACCAGGAGCGGACAGATGG
The DNA here is from genome assembly GCA_905215775.1 of uncultured bacterium. GTDB lineage: Bacteria > Bacillota > Clostridia > Lachnospirales > Lachnospiraceae > Alitiscatomonas. The sequence continues at coordinate 19,045 of CAJMRM010000016.1, read as the reverse complement.
CGGAACACTGGGCAACGGACAGCGTGACGACGCCTGTGATCACGGAGGGAGCCGGGGCCAGGACGTACACCACGGAGCTGAATAACAATATGCGGTATGCCAGTTATGTCAATGATGGCCACCGGATGGATAAACATTTTGTTCCGGGGCTGATCGTCAATGGAAATCTGCTGGAGGAAAGTCCGGATGGCTCCGGAGGACTGGTAGTTGGCACAAAGACCACCTTCGTGAAGGGAAAGTACATGAAGGAAAAGGCCGTAGGGAAGTACCGTTCTGTGGTCCGGAAGGAACTGGAAAAACGGGTAAAGGAGGCGTTCCGGTGAAGTTTACACTGATGAGGGTCCTGGACAGTCTGGCGGGAGTTTTAAAGAAGGGGTATCCGGAATATCCGGTGTACATAGAACCGGGAATACAGGAGACGGAGCTTCCCTGTTTCTTTCTCTTTCTTATGCCGTCTGAGATCTCCGGGGAGACCGGAGGCCGGTATCTGCGGGACCTGGGCATTGACATTGTATTTGTGCAGCAGAGGAATATCCAGGATGGAAACAGGGGGATGCTTTCCGTGGCGGAATATCTGGACGGGGCGCTGGACTGTTTTCCTTATACGGACGGAAGCGGGGATACGGCTCTGATCCGTACCCTTGAAAGAAACTGGAAGACCGAGGATCAGGTGCTGCATTACCAGTTCCATATCCGGCAGCGGGTAGCGGTCCCTGGGGAAAGCGATTATATGAGAGAAATGGAGGAGAATCATGCCGGTATCAAAAAGCAGAAATAAACCGGCTGCGGAAAAGGACACGCAGCCGGTAAGACGATATGCAACAGAAAAGCTTTTAAAGAGCAGCCACCTGAAGGAATATCAGCCGGATTTCGCCAGGGTGATCCTTACAGAGCCGGAATACAGCGTGGAGGAGGCAAGGGCAGCGCTAGATGCTGTATTGGGGCGTAGCCGCGTTGAATTAAGATAGTGTATCAAAAGATCGGTTCAGCGAAAGGCTGGGCCTTTTTGATTTCGCGAGGTAGGCGTGAAAAAGCCACCTACTCGGTGGTAGGTGGCTTTCTAAAAGGGGAGGTCTTCAGTGTTTTTAGAAGGATTAAGCCTTATTGGAGAGTTGTAACGAGCTAGTATGTCCTTAATCCAAATGTTGTATAGTTTTTTACCACTAGGCGATTTTTTACACAATGCCAATACATCTGTCCATTCTGAAAAAAAATCAACAAGAATCTGATCATTGATTTTGATGTTTGCAACCGGATGATGACACATATCAAAATCAGATTGTTCTTCGATAGAGACAGTAGAATCTAAATTTTTAAGGGTGGCTATGGCAGACAGAACATTAATTAAATCAGAGTAGGTAACAATAGATAGTTCTGAGCCATTGTTATCTGTTAATCCGCAAAGCCAGTCTAAAGAAACGTTATATTTATGGGCAATAGTTATCAAAATATCGATGGCTGGTAATTTACTGGTATTTTCATATGAAGACAAAGTTGCTTGAGTAGTCCCGATTTCTTTTGCAAATTCAGATTGTGTTAAGGAAAGGGATGTACGTAACTCTTTAAGTCGCTTAGAGAATGAGTTTTCCATAGTCGCGCCTCCTTACTAATTATATATAAAGGATAACATATATTTATACTAAACGCAAGAATAAACAACTAAACAAAAACAAAACCAATAATTATATAGTTGACAAAATAAATATTGACAAGTATAATAAAAAACGAGATTGGAGGTGAGACGAATTGAAGTTACTTTCCGTAAAAATTGATGATGATTTACATAAGCAGTTAAGAATATATGCGTTAAATCATGATCGAACAGTAACAGACATCGTAGTTGAGCTTGTAAAAAAGGAACTTGAAACAAAAAAAGAGCAGTCACGCTAAACTTTGGCGAGTCACGTGATTGCTCAAGTCACAAATTCCAGAAAGGACTTTGTATACACAGTATAACAATTTCTTTCTGGAAAATCAACAGATTTTGAAGAAAGGAAGATTTTGCTATGAGTAATAAGCATTATGGTGCTATGGCAGAACGCTATTGGGACAGAGTAGAACAGTTGGATGATACAGTAAAGGAAGAATTAACCGTCACGTCTATGGAAGTAGCAGAGATGGTAACAGGAAAAGAACACAAGAACTTGTTGAGAGATATTCGATCTTATGTATCCGAACTTAACCAGCTCAAAATTGAGCCCGTTGAATTTTTTCGAGAAAGCACTTACAAAGACAGTAAAGGTGAAGTTCGTCCTTGTTACGATATCACCAAGAAAGGCTGTGAGTTTATCGCCCACAAGCTGACCGGAATCAAAGGGACAGAGTTTACCGCCCGCTACATTAACCGTTTCCACGATATGGAGGAAGCCATTCAGAAGGGCATCACCCAGAAACCGGACAAGCCAAAGAAGGAAAAACTCCCTTCCGTCAATATGATGGTAAAGAATATCCGTGAAGCCCTCCACGATGCCGGAGTGGATTCCAAATACATAGCTGCTGAGGTGGTGCGGATCTATTCCGATTCCGGTTATCCGGTCAATGTTCCACTGATTTCTGATGTTCCGAAACTCTGGGACTGTACCAGCATCGCAAAGGAGCTGGGAATCCTCTCCGAATCCGGAAGACCTCACGACAAGGCAGTGAGCGGGATCATCCAGGATCTGGATATCTTCGAGGATGAGATCGTGCGGACCGCATTCAGCCGGAACGGCCATGACGGAGTGACTGTCCAGTATAAGGGAAGTGTCCTGGAGAAGGTCAGGGAATGGCTGGAGGAGAACCACTATCCGTCACTGATCGAGTTGCAGCTTGCCAATGGCAATGTGAACAAATGCAAGGTTCTTTACCGGGAGGTGGCGTAATGACGTATCGTGAATTCTGTACCCAGATCGTCCCGATGGTAAATGAACTCCAGGAAGAATGCCGGAAAATGGAGCCGGAAGAGTTCCGGAAATTCCGTCAGGAGCTTATGGAAGCATCTGCTGTCAGACCAGAAATCTGCCGAGACTTTATGGAAGCAGTTCTGGATCTGATCCAGAAGAACATTTTCCAGAAAAACGGGGAGGTGGCATAGGCATGGATAGTGGTAAAATATTTGAAAAACTGCTTCATCTGGCGGTTTCCAAGGGGCTTATTGTCCGCTTCTGTCCCTTCCAGGCATCAGAGGGAAGACTGAAAGGAAACCGCCTGGGAATTGCCCAGGATTTAACGATGGATAAGATTAACTACAACCTGGCTCATGAGCTGGCCCATTCCTATCTGCATTATGATAAAGGGGACACGATCCATAGTGAACGTCATGCAGAATACGAAGAACAGGCGGACAGAGCCGCAGAGATGCTTTTAGAACTGATAAAAACAGCATAACAACAGGTAATCAGAACGTCCTTCATACGGGGGGCGTTCTTTTTATACAAATTTTTCAAAGAAAGTGAGGGATATCATATGGCAGGTGGAACATGGACCAGCCAGAACAAAGTACAGCCTGGTGTTTATATTAACACCAGATCCCGGGGAAATCTGGGCGTGAGCATCGGGGAGAAGGGAGTGGTGGCGATTGCAGAGCCGCTGTCCTGGGGGCCGTCCAGTGTGATCCAGGAGATCATTCCGGGAGAGGATTTAAAACCATTCACGGGGTATGATGTGACAAGCCCCAAAACTCTGTTTCTGCGTGAGATGATGAAAGGGAGTGATTCAACACCCGGCCCCATAAAGATCCTTCTTTATCGCCCCGCTGGCAGCGGAGGAGCAAAGGCGGCGGCTACAGTGGAGGGGCTTACGGCAACCGCACGGTATGAAGGAATCCGGGGAAATGATATCACAGTGATCGTCCAGGCGGATCCGGATAAGGGCGATGTGTTTGATGTTATCACAGTGATCGATGGATCTGTAGTGGACGAGCAGGCAGTAAAGACCATTGAGGAGCTGAAGGAAAATGCGTGGGTGAAATTCACTGGCACCGGAGCGCCTGCGGAGACGGCCGGACAGGCCCTGGAGGGAGGAAAAGACCCGGAGGTATCCCCATCGGACTATGCACAGTTCCTGACGGTCCTGGAGCCGTATACATTCGACATCCTGGTCTATGACGGGACGGACAGCGCCACCATGCAGGCCATGGCATCCTTCGTGAAGCGCGTTTCGGAGAATGCGGGCTTAAAGTGCCAGGCCGTGATGGCTGGGGCAGAGACCAGTAACAGCGAGTGGGTGATCTCCGTAAACAACGGAGTAAAGCTGTCTGACGGGACAGAGTTGTCTCCGCAGCAGGCCACCTGGTGGCTGGGCGGCGCGGAGGCGGGAGCCCGGTATAACGAGTCCCTTACATACGCCCAGTATCCGGATGCCATTGAAGCATTCCCGAAGAAAAAGGATACGGAGATCAGTGAGGCCATCCAGAAGGGGGAAATCGTTTTTATTGACAATTTTGGGACCGTGAAGGTATGTACAGATATCAACACGCTGACCAGCTTTTCAGTGGATAAAGGCCAGGAATATTCCAAAAACCGTGTCATGCGTGTGTTAAACCAGTTCTGTAACGACGTATACAGGCAGTTTTCCTTGTATTATATCGGAAAAGTGGATAATAACGAGACCGGCCGGGGACTGTTAAAGGGCTGGATCGTGGGATATCTCAATGAGATGCAGGCCAATGGCGGGATCCAGAATTTTGTCGCGGATGACGTGTCAGTACAGGCGGGGAACAGCGTGGATTCGGTCCTGGTGGATGCGGCCCTCCAGCCGGTAGACAGTATCGAGAAGATCTATATGACAGTAGCCGTATCTGTGAACGCAGAGTCGGTATAAGTGTAAAGGAGGCAGGATATGAGTTTTTTACTGGAGCGCGATGCCGTCAACGGAAAAGAGGGCCGCGGCTTTATGACCATTGACGGGGAAAACCATGAGATGTTCGGGCTGAAGAAATTCCAGTCGGACGCAGAGTTTCAGGAAGCAGATTTTAAGGTGGTGGGGACCCGGCTGGTACAGAAAAAGACCACAGGCGTTTCCCTGACCGGTTCCATGACGATCTATTATGGAACCCCTTATTTTCTGAAACTCTTACAGGAATATCTGAAAACGGGAAAGCTCCCATATTTCACGATCCAGATCACCAATGATGATCCCTCTACCAGCGTGGGGACGCAGACGGTGGTCTTTTATAATGTCAAACTCCAGAAGCTTCCGGTGGCCATCCTGGATGCGGAAGCCGATTATCTGGAGATGGAGGTATCATTTTCATACACACATGTGGAGGTTCTGGACTGGTTTAAGGATCCGGAGCAGTTAGGAGGAAATTAGGAATGGGAAATATTGCAGCATTTTTACAGCCGCCGGTGATGGGTGAGGAAAAAAAGGTCTGGATTTCCAGACGGTTTAAGGGGGAGGACGGAAAGCCGCTTCCCTTTGTGATCCGCGTGATCGATCAGGAGACCAATGCTAAGCTGTTAAAACAGGCAACCAGGAAGAACCGTGTGAATGGCCAGATGGTCCAGGAGATGGATGCAGACCGGTATGGGAAGCTCCTGGTGGATGCTTGTGTAGTGGAGCCGAATTTCCGCGATTCCGAGGTGTGCGCCTATTATAAGACTACGGATCCTCTGGAGGTTCCTGGGCGGATGCTCACAGTGGGCGAATATAACCGGCTGGTAAGCGAGATCCGGAAGCTTAATGAGCTGGTAGAGTCCGATGAAGAACTGCAGGCTCTGGAGGATACGGTAAAAAACTAGCAGAGGAGAATACCCTGGATTCCAGGCTGTGCCAGTACATGCTCTGTAATCACGGGATTCTCCCATCTGTAACCATGAAGATCCCATTGAAAGAGCGGCTGCTTATGTGGGAGTTCTTGCGGAAGGAAATGAAGGAGGCAAAGAAAACCTGATGGGAGTAATTAATGAGACTTTAAAACTGACCGACCATTTTTCTGCCGCCTTCCAGACATTTATCCAGATGGGATCCCGTTCTGCCAGCACCGCGCAGGCTCTTCAGGAATCCACGGACCAGTATGCCAGGACATCCCAGTACGCGTCTCAGCAGCTGGATGCCCTGAAGGGCGTCCTGGCCTCACAGGAGTCCCTTTATGCGGCCCAGGGGCAGCGCCTGGATGCCCAGCGGCAGAAGGTGGCAGAACTGGCCGCCAGGCATGCAGAACTGGCCGCATCAAAGGGAACGGAGGCCGGAGCGACCACAAGGGCGGCAGAGGCTCTGGCCAGGGCCCAGATACAGGAACAGCGGATGCTCCACGCAGCCTTAAAGACCTCTGAGGCCATGGAAAGGCAGAACACAGAGATCCTGAAATTTACGGACCGGATGGGAGGCGCATCGTCTGCGGTGGAGCAGACGGCCAGGAAACAGAAGCAGCACACGGAGGAGGTGGAGCGGACCTCCAGGGCTTCCGGAAAGCTTCTGAAAACCACGACCCTCATCGCCGCAGCTGCCGGAGCTGCCCGTCTGGCAAAATCGTTCCTGGATTTTTCGGATACCCAGGCACAGATCACGGCCAGGCTGAATCTGATGAATGACGGCCTCCAGGAAACATCCGCACTGAACGAAATGATCTTCCAGTCATCCCTGCGGTCCAGGGCCTTTTATCTGGATACGGCGGACGCCATCGCAAAAATGGGAGTCAATGCGGGAAATGCGTTTTCTTCCAATACGGAGCTGATCGCGTTCATGGAACAGGTCAATAAACAGTTCGCCATTGGAGGGGCAACAGCCCAGGAGCAGAAGAACGCCATGGTGCAGCTGACCCAGGCCATGGCCGCCGGCGCGCTCCGGGGAGAAGAGCTGAACTCTATCCTGGACGCGGCTCCGGGAATCGCCAGGACCATTGAGCAGAGCATGGGATGGGCGGAAGGCTCCATTAAAAAGTATGCGGAAAAGGGGATGGTTTCTGCCGGGGTTGTGAAGAATTCCCTTTTAAGCATGGCGGAGGAGACGAACGCGAAATTCCAGTCCATGCCGATGACTGTATCCCAGGCTATGACAATGATGGAAAGCATTGTCCAGCACAGTGTTTCTGGAATGGCGGCGGAGTGGAATGCATTCTTTAACTCAGCAGAGGGACAGGAGCTTCTGATGGGAGCGATTTCCCTGGTTTCCATACTGGCGGAAACGGGCGTTGCAGCGCTTTCGGTCCTGGGCCAGGGAGCCATGTTCGTGGCAGATAACCTGGACTTTATTCTTCCGGTCCTTGCTGCCGTTGCTCTGGGCCTTGCTGTGTTACACCGTCAGGCGATCCTTGCCGGAATTGCAAGTGTGGGAAGCGCTCTGGCGTCAGCAGCAGGCTGGGCCGCTGCCCACTGGCCGATCCTTCTTCTGATCGCGGTTCTGGCCGGGGCGATGATCGCGGCCCAGCAGTTCGGCGTCGGGATGGCGGAGGTATGCGGCTGGGTCGGCCAGGTACTGGGGATGCTTTATGCCATCGGCTATAACGTGTTTGCATCCCTGTGGAATGTGATTGCCGCCTTTGCAGAGTTTTTTGCCAACGTCTGGAACGATCCGCTGGGGGCAACCGCCCGGCTGTTTTTTGACATTTTTGATACGATCCTGGGGATCGTGGAGACAACGGCCGGGGCTATTGACGCACTTTTAGGCACCAGCCTGGCCGGTACCGTGGCGGGTTTCCGGGGGAAGATGTCCGGATGGGTGGACGATACCTTCGGAGAGAACGCCATCCAGATCAAACGGATGGCGGAACTGGATGTGTATGGTACCTCACAAAGCTGGGGGCAGAAGGGAGAAAACCTGGGAACCAGGCTGGATAACCTGAATCTGAACCTGGAGGATCTGACCGGAGGGCTTGGAGGGCTCCTGGACGGGTTCACTCCCGGCGCCATTGATAACGTGGGGACAGTCGGAAAGGTCAAGAAGGTGGACGATATCCGGCTGTCAGACGAGGATCTGAAGATCTACCGGGATCTGGCAGAGCGCCGGTATATGAATAAGATCGAACTGAAGACCCTGGCCCCGCAGATCAGTGTGACGATCCCACCTTCCTCCGGCGGAAATCTGACTGCGGAGGACGTAGCGGACCATCTGAGAAGGATGCTGGTGGAAGAGATGAACTCGCAGACCGCAGTTTCCCATGGATAGGAGGAGGATTTATGGCGCGTGTAAAAAGCAGCTGTGCCATTTACGTGGTGTTTGGCGGAAGGAAGGTAAAGATCCCGGTAAATCCGGAGGAGATCGAGACCAGCTGTCCCACGGACCACAAGACATATGATGTGATCGGACTGGGGGAGATCGTGGTGCCCAGGAGGCCGTCTTTAAGAGAGGTTTCCTGGGAGTCTTTTTTTCCGGGAGACCGCTCGGAGCCGTACGTAAATACCGGAGCCGGAAAACCGGCCGGATATCTGGAAAGCTTTGAGACGGCCATGAAAGAGAAGCAAGTATGCCGTCTGGTCATTTCGGGATCCGGTGTCTGTGATACAAATATGCAATGTGTCATAACGGATTTTGAGACAAAGAACAAAGGCGGGGAGCCTGGTGACCTTTATTACAGTGTGGGATTCCAGGAATACCGGCCGTATGCACCGAAGATCCTGACGATCCTTAAAGAAGGGACCGGCGGGCAGGGGAATGCGGAGGCATCAGCAGAATCGGAGCGCCCGGTGGAAAAGCCGGTACTGCGGGTAGGGGCTCCTGTGGTCGTCAACGGAGAGTACTGTTACGACAGTTACGGAAGCAGACCCCACGGAACAGCAAACAACCTGAGTACGACTGTGACCAGGATCGTTTCCGGGAACCCTTATCCGGTCCATGTGGGCCATTATGGGTGGGTCCTGGAGAGTCAGCTTCAGATCATGGGATAAGAGGAGGTGCGGAATGGAAAACAGATCTCTGGTCATCCAGGTAAAGAGTGGAATAGAGGTGGCAACCTATGATTACATTGATGTGGTCCGGGAGATCGAACTGACCACAAACCGCATGGATGCCCCGGGAAAGCTTGTATTCTCCTGCGTGGAGCAGGGGCCGTTGAAAATTTTTGAGGGCAGCTCTGTTGAATATGTGGTGGATGGAAAAAAGCTGTTTAAGGGATACATTTTTACCGTGGAGCGGGCCCACGATGGGGAGACTTCCTACACAGCCTATGACCAGCTGCGATATTTAAAAGCCAGCGCCAGCTATGTATTTGAGAACATGTCCCTGTCTCAGATCATCGGGCAGATCGCGGCAGATTTTGGACTGAAAACCGGGAAACTGGAGGATCCGGGGTACGTATTTCCTAGCCTTATCAAGGAGGACGAGGGATGCCTGGACATCATTTTTGACGCTCTTTCAGAGACGATCACCCGGACAGGAAGGATCTTTCTGTTTTATGACGACGCGGGGGAACTGACACTGACAGAGGCAAAAAATCTTGTGACCGGGACCCTCATCGGAGATGGGAGCCTGGCATCGGATTATACCTATAAAAGGGATATTGACTCCGATACGTATAACCGCATTAAACTGGTCCGGAAAAATGAAAAGAGCGGCAGGACGGACGTGTATATCCACGAGGATACGGAGACGATCCGGAAATGGGGACTGCTCCAGTATTATGCAGAGGTGGATGAGAATCTCAATGAGGCACAGATCGATGAGATGTGCGGGGCCTATCTGTCCTACTATAACCGGGTCCTCCAGACCTTGAGACTGGAAGCCATCGGCGTACCTGGGATCCGTGCGGGGATGATCCTTCCAGTGAAGTTTAAGGATGTGGAGGTACTGGCGGGATCCCGTCTCCTGCTGGCAGAAAAGGTCACCCATAAATGGGACGGGGAATTCCATACCATGGACATAGAGGTGAAATCATTTGAACAGTTTGGAGGTGCAGAGATCGTATGACGACAGAACTGATCGGAGTGATCCAGGAAATCGTAAAAAACTATATCAAAGCGGTCAGGCTGACGGATAAAGCCACAGGCACAGTTCTGACAGAAACACCCCTGTCTGTACAGGTGGATGCCAGCATTCCGCCGGTTTCCGGCCCGGCGCTTCTTCTTACGGACGGTGTGCGGGAACGGACAGAGCCGGTAAAGGGGGGAGCCGGTGGTACGGTGACAGTGACAGAGGGGCTGAAAGCTGGAGACAAGGTGCTGATGCTCCGGGTCAAAGGGGGACAGCAGTACATTATTCTGTCAAAGCTCAGATAGAATGGAGGTGATGGAATGGCAACACTGCCAGAGGGAGTAGGACTGGATTCAGTGCTGACCTATGTGGACCAGCCTACGAAAACGTTCCTGATCGACTGGAATTCCTGCCAGATATCGGGGCTTGTGGATGGACTGGAGGCCATGCGGCAGGCGGTGGAGATTATCCTCCAGAATGAGAGGTTCCGGTGGCAGATCTATACAGCAGATTTTGGGAGTGAGCTGGAGGACCTGGTCGGAGAGGATTATGATTTTATCGTCAGCGAGCTGCCCAGAAGGATCCGGGATGCCTTTTCCAGGGACAGCCGGATCCTGTCAGCAGATAATTTTGTGTTTTCGGACGGAAGCGGAGGAAAGCTGGTGTGCAGCTTTGATGTACAGACCGTGTTCGGGACGATTTCAGAGGAGGTGGGAATGTGATCAATCTGAACGGATATACACGGGAGGCGATCCAGAAGGCCATGCTGGACAGGGTTCCGCGTACCCTGGACACCAGGGAGGGGAGTGTGATCCAGACAGCCCTGGGACCGGCTGCCTGGTATCTGGAGGGACTTTACATGCTGCTGGGACAGGTCCAGCAGAACGCCTATGCCAACACGGCGGCAGGCCAGTCCCTGGACTATATCTGTGCGGAGCGCGGGATCCGGAGGAAGGAGGCCGTGGCGGCCAGAAGGAAGGGAACGTTTAACGTACAGATCCGGGAAGGAGCGCTGTTTAAGACCATAAACGGGGCGGATTCCGTTCTTTTTATGTGTACCGGAAAACTTCTGGAGAAGACGGATGAGTCGTACACATACGAAATGGTGTGCCAGACGGCCGGACTTGCCGGAAACAGTTATTCCGGAAGTATCCTTCCGGTTTCGGCCATCAGCGGGCTCACGTCGGCAGTGATCGGGGAAACCATCCTGTCGGGGAGCGACGAAGAGGACGATGGCTCTCTGAGGGCCAGGTATTTTGAGACTTTTGATGTCCAGGCATTTGGGGGCAATATTATTTCTTACCGGACTGCGATCCTGGCAGTCTCGGGCGTCGGCGCTGTCCAGGTATATCCGGCCTGGAAGGGAGGGGGAACCGTCCTTTGCAGTATCCTGAACAGCCAGATGAAGCCGGCGGACAGTGGCCTTCTTAAGAAGGTCCAGGAACTGATCTGCCCGGCGGAGGAGGGGGAAGAACTGCCGTCTTCCAATGGATATGGTATGGCGCCCATCGGGGCATCAGTGACGATCACGACGGCAAACACGCTGGTGTTAAATATCTCATGCAGCATCCAGTTCGTTGAGGGTGTGGCCACAGGGGCGGAGATATACCGGGAGCGCGTCCGGGAAAAAATACAGGACTATCTGGATTCTGTCTGTGCAACCTGGGGAAATCCCATCAAGGGGCAGAAGATTGAATACGTGGTTTCAGTATATGTCTCACGGATCGCGGTGGCCGTTCTGGGAATTCCGGAGATCGTCAATGTGACAGATATTCTGATCAATGGATCCGGGAAGGATCTGGTTCTGACGGAAACTGCAGATTTACAGCAGATTCCAGAGTTAGGGACGGTGATGATCAATGGCGGCTGATCTGATTCATATACTTCCGGCATGGTTCCGGCCGGTCCGGGAATTCCAGGTTATCATGGAAGCCCATGGAGCAGCCCTGGACCAGGCAGAAAAGCAGATCCGGCAGACCTGGGATAACTGCTTTATCCAGACTGCAGACGCAGACACGATCCGGATGTATGAGGAATTGTTCGGACTGGTTTATAAACCAGGAGAAACACTGGAATTCCGCCGGCAGCGGATCCTCCAGATGTATAATATCATCCCGCCGTTTTCCATCGGCTTTTTCCGCAGCCGTCTGGGGGAACTGTTTGGGGATGATTATTCCCTGGAGGTGGATCCGGTCAGAAGTACGATCCGCGTTATCGTGACCTCCAGCCAGTACGGAGCTGTAGATCTTCTGTATGGACTGGTATGGGATATTGTACCAGCGCACATGGAGGTGACGGCAAACCATCAGGTGACCAATGACATGGATGGAAAGCTTTGTATGGCAGGATTTATGGCGGGAACCGTAGTCCAGACTATATAGGCCGATTTTAAGGAGGAAAACACATGGGAGCATATAAGAAAGCAGTGATCACGGACGCAGGCAGAGCCCTGGTGGCCCGGTCCGTGGCGGGGGAAACGGAAATCCGGTTTTCCCATGCCAGTACATCCGAGTACGTTTACCCGGATGGTACGAGATTTGAGGAAATAGAGACACTGGAGGGAGTCCGGCAGACGGTGCTCCCGGCTGACGCACGGGTGATGGATGGGACGCTGGTGAATGTGAGGGCCATGTTTGGCAATGAGAATATCCTGTCCCCATATATGATCCAGAATATCGGACTGTATGCCATGGACGGGGAAAGGGAGATCCTCTTTGCTGTTTCCCGGGCGCAGGTGCCGGACCAGGTGCCAGCATACAACGGAGTGGCCCCGTCGTCCTTTATTTTCAATCTCTGCCTTGCAGTTGCACAGGCAGCGGAAATCCGGGTGACCGTGGATCCAGCCGGGACTGTGACCATACAGGATATCCTGGAGATCCGGGAACAGCTCCGGAAGACAACGGAGACCGCAGAAAAGGCAGCCGGAAGTCTGATAACCGGTATTACGATTCCAGCCTCCGGCTGGGAGGATCTGACCTACACCGTCGAGAATGCGGCGATCCAGGCCGACAGCATTGTGCATATCGGGTATGCGTTCGATTCGGTCCCGGCGGCCCAGAAGGCCAATATACGGGGGAGGACGGAAGCTGGAAAGCTGATACTGGTGGCAAAAAAAGTCCCTGCAGGGGACCTGGCCGTGGATGAGATCCTGATCCAGAATCTGAAAGGAGGTGTGTAGTATGGCGGTATATACCAATGCAGGAGGCGGCGGCGGAGCGGCATCGGACGAGCTGACTGCCGCCAGAGGAGATGTATTAAAAGGGAAGACAGCGGTTACAAGCGACAGCAACGATGAGCCTGTGGAGGGAACGCTGGAGCTGATCGGAGATGCGGCGGATTCCCATGTTCTGACCGGGAAAACCTATTACAATAAGGACCCGAAAACGAGACGGACCGGGACTATGCCGAACCGCGGGGCTGTGGCCCAGGAGCTGGCAGCAGGCGGGAGCTATACAGTCCCGGAAGGGTACCATAACGGTGGTGGAAAGGTAACGGCAAAGAGCCTGGCATCGCAGACGGGAGGAGCTACGGCAGCAGACGGAGATGTCCTGTCCGGCAAGACCTACTGGAAGGACGGCGCGAAGCGCATTGGGACTATGGCCAACCATGGAGCAAAAACAGCAGCATTAAACGCTGGAGGGAGTTATGCGATTCCGGCGGGCTATCATAACGGCTCTGGAAAGGTGACGGCCAACAGCCTGGCATCGCAGACCTCTGCCAATGCGGCAGCGGGGCATATCCTGTCTGGAAAGACTGCGTGGGTCAATGGAGTGAAGGTCACAGGTACTCTCGTTGTACAATCCGCGATTTCTTTTAGCGCGGCCGCTCTCTCCGCGACTTCGATCCGGATCAGCTGGAAGAATCCGGCCAGGGGGCCATGGCAGGGAGTATTCATCCAGATGAGCACATCCGGGAATCCAGGGACGGGCGGCGGAACAAGAGTATACACCGGGGCCGGGAATAATCCGAACCAGGCCGGGGGGAGCAATTATGTGGATATTGGGGGGCTTGCCCCGGATACAACTTATTACTTTACCTGTACGTCGTACTGTGATGCCCTGGGGTGGGGATCCAGCTATAACGTCAACGTTAAGACGCTGGCTGCAACTTTGCAGGATCTAATCGAAATTTATACGGGTACACCCAGCTATTCCAAAGGTAAGATATACTATCTATCCACGGCCAGCTCACAGTTGTTTGTGGTCGCTAAGTACAGTATAACCAAAAACCAGATAGATGGTGAGAAGTCTAGTGACACTGCGTCTTCTGTTCCGACCCAGATACATAGGTCAGTAACAATAGATATTGGAGGATATGATGAGGCAAAAATATCTAAGTTAAATACTGAATTGCAAAAATTTATTGGAAGATCTGCAGAGTTTTATAAACCCGGGAAAGGGATTCAAGCGACTGTGAAAATTAGTAAGATAGAAGTACGTAAAAGACAAAACGATGTAAATATTCAATCGTATCATACCTCTATTACGTTTGGCTTTGATAGTGATTATGCTCCTTCGCATAGCGGGTATGAGTTTTCTGGTATAACAATGAAAATACTGGGATAAGCTGGTAGCAAAGGGGATTTAAAATTATACATAAATAGGAATATACAGGAAAGGAGCCTAAAAATGAAAGCATTAATTATTTACGACGCAACAGGAAGAATCTGGAATGTCACCTATGGCGAGGACGTCCTCCCTACCGGATTATCGGGGATGGTCGCGGATGTTCCAGAAGGTCGCAGCGTATACGGGATTGATTTTTCCGGGAGCATCCCGAAGGCAAGATATGAGGAACTGCCGAAAACGGAGGTGGAACAGATATCTGGAAAGATTGATGCGCTTTCAGAGAGCATAAATCATCTGGTGACAGGCAGTGTGGTGCCTATGACCGTGGCGTGCTCTTTCATCGCAGAAACCTTCACGGATGACCAGGCGGTACAGGTTCCTGGCCTGTACCCGGAATGGGATGGGAACGGTACGGCCTATAAGACCGGCACAAGGCTCCGGTATACCGGTGTCCTTTACAAGGTGTTACAGGACCACACATCCCAGGATGACTGGACACCGGATGCATCCCCCGCGCTGTTTGCGGAGATTTTAATTCCGGATCCCGGGGTGACCCCGGAGTGGAAACAGCCGGAAAGCACCAATGGATATGCAAAAGGCGACCAGGTTGTCCATGGAGGAAAGACATGGGAATCCCTTGTTGACAATAATGTCTGGGAGCCCGGAATATCCGGGACAGAAACTCTCTGGAAAGAATGGAGGTAATTGTATGAAACTTGAAAAATCAGTTGAATATGGTGTAAGCGCCGCTATGGGCGCTTTTTTTAGTTTTTTCGGGATCCTGGCGGTGCCGCTGGCTCTTCTGATCCCCTGTAATGTAATCGATTACTTTACCGGACTGGCTGCGGCAAAGGTAAATGGCCAGAAGATCACCAGCGAAAAGTCTTTTGCGGGTATCGTCAAAAAAGTCATGATGTACATGCTGATCTTTGTTGGCTACGGAATTGACTGCATGATTTCGTATGTGACGGCTACACTGCACATTGAGATGACCTTCCCACTGCTTTTTGCGGCCATGGTGGCATCCTGGCTGGTGATCAACGAACTCATCAGCATCACGGAGAACTGCGAGGCGACGGGGATCCGCATTCCCGTGCTGAGCCCGGTGCTCCGGATGATCAAAAGACTGATTGAAACCCATGTGGAGCTTCCGGGAGACAGCGAAGACCAGTAAGGAGGTGATCCAGTATCTCCCGGCCGGCGGGGTTAAGCCGGATGTTTATTGCGACGCCGCAACAGGGAAAACTTACGAAAATGGTAGAAACCTGTCGGAAGATATGGTAGGATAAAGATGCTGCCGAACCTCCAGCAGAAAGGAGGTGATACCGCATGGAAGAAATACTTCTCACATTTCTTGTTTCGGTCGGAGCAGGTGTAGTTAGCTACTACATATGCAAATGGCTGGACCGTAACAGATAGGCAGTAGCAGCCTAAACGGAGTGGTTCACCGTAACGAACAAGAAAACCCCAGAGGTGGCCGCCTCTGGGGTTTTCGTATGCCGCATGGAAACTTCTCACATTTCTTAGCTATATTTATCATATTCCATTCTGATTAAAAAGTCAATACCCCAGAGCTGGCACTCTGGGGGTTTCGTTTTGCCCTATGGACAATAATAGCTACATTCCTTAGCTACACTCATCATATGCTATTTTGAGTGAAAAGTCAATACCCCAGAGGTGGCCGCCTCTGGGGTTTTCGTATGCTGTATGAAAATATTCTACTGAGCCTGTATTTTGGCCAAAAGCGCCTCCTGAAGGACCTGGGAAAAATTAAGACCTTTGGCCATAGCTTCTTCATTTAGCCATTCCGGAATCGACAAAGTTTTTTTGACAGCCTTTGAATTATGTTTTTTCCGATATGCTTCCAGGTCAAAACATAACACAACCAGACTGGAATTCTCATCATCCAGTTCGATCTGTCCGGGAAGAGAGGGGACGGGAAGTGCTTCGTGGTCTGTAAGGCGATCTGTGATTGTTAAGCCAAGTGCTTCGTTTGCCATTTCGTAGGCTTCTTCCATGGAATCGCCCTGGGTCAGGCATTCCGGAAAATCCGGAAAGGAAACCCAGAAACCGCCCTCCTCGGCGGTATGGAAGACTGCCGGGTAAAAATATTGTTTCATAAAGGGAGCCTCCTTTGGGGCGGCGGGACTATTTAAGCCCCGCCTGTTTAAGAATAGTTTGTTCCAGGCCCTTTTTAAGATCCCTGGAGTGATAAGGAACGATAACTGTTTTATTGGTTTGGATGTTTTTCAGTTTTATATGCGAACCATTTTGACTGACAACTTCAAACCCGTTCTTCTTTAGGAGTTTTATCATCTCCTGCGGTGTCATTGGCATCCTGTTTATCTCCTTTCCTTATCTACATACATTATAGCACGTAATATTACGTATGTCAATAAAAATACGTAATATTACGTAAAAACATAGTAACCAGAACGTCCTTCATGTGAGAGGCGTTCTTTTTATGCAGAAAGTGAGGAACACATATGGTAAGAGTTGGAAGTGCAAGGTCGAATGAAAATGGCGGAATCAATGGAGGAAAGCCGGGAGACCAGAAGGGAGGAAGGGAGGTATCCACGCAGGATTGGTATCTGCATAGCAAAGGATGGGTCGTTATCCGGGCGAAAGATAGGCAGGCACGAGAGTTAATTGCCCACAACATGGAATCCATTTGTGCCAACAATAATATCGGTTATTGCCAGGAGCACAGGCAAAGTCTGACTGCTCTTGCTGCTGGATACGGATATGATGCCAGTAGGGTGACAAAGCCCTGCGAGACGGATTGCTCCGAAGCTGTCCGGGTATGCTGCCTGTACGCCGGAGTTAAGGTGGCCAGTTTTAATACAGCCAATGAGGTGATTGCATTACGGGCGACCGGTAAGTTTGATGTATTGAAAGATGACAAGTACTGTAAAAGGCCGGACTACTTATTACGCGGGGATATCCTCGTCACCAGGACAAAGGGGCACACAGTAGTTGTTTTGGATGATGGGGCCAAAGCTGCTCCGCCGGAGTCGGAAAAGAAATCCGGCTGGATCCAGGAGGCAGGGGCCTGGAGATACTACCACGGCGACACAGGAGAGCCGGTACGCAACGATTGGCACCGGGATCCCGATGGCCGGTGGTACTGGCTTGACGGCTCTGGCGCAATGGTTACCAACGCATGGAGACAGGATAAAGCTGGCAAGTGGTATTACCTTGGCTCTGATGGTGCTATGGTCACCGGCCGGCTTATGCAGATCGGTGACGAGGTGTTTGCCTTTGGGGCTGATGGAGTTATGCTGCAGGGCGAGATCCGGTGCCGGTGCAATGAGCGAGGGGCGCTGGCGGTTATATAAAGGTTGTATAAAAAAGAGATTACAACTCCTATTCCATAAGAAAAAACGGCGGAGAAATCCGCCAAAACATCGTACCATCTTCACGTATCAAAATTATGTCCCAAAAATGTCCCAGAATCCCTTAAAAATCCTTGATTTACAGCTATTAAAAAGATGCCTTTTAATCAAGTTGTCCGGGGTTCGAATCCCCGATGTCTCATGTATAATGGAAAACCTTGATTTGTGGGTTTTCCTTTTTTAGTATATGAATCTGAGATATAAAAGGATGTGTTGCAGTAACGATTTAAAAATCGCTACTGCAACCCTTTTATTTTAAGGAAAAACGTTTAGATTTAGATCTTTTCCCTACCCGTTGTTGATTTTGAGCATACTTACCCAGACCTTCCTTGAAGAAGGCCTGGGATTTCTTTTCTTTTTTGAATTATCAAAATTTACGCTGTTTCTTTCAGCTTAAACAGATGCTGTCCTGTCTTTTCAGTCTGTATTTTATTATGAAGTTTATTGATATTGTGTGCGATTGCAAGAATGACGCTTTGTGCAGTGACGTTTTCTTTTCCGCGGTACATATATCGTCTAAATTCCATATCCTGTTTTACAGAAGCGAAGGATCCCTCTGCTTGTATACTTCGATTTACTCGGAGCTGAATTCCGTATGGGCTGGTTATACGTTCAAGATCTTCTGCTCGTTTCTGCTTCATGGTTTTTGAAACATACAGTCTTTTATTACGCTGTTCCATTGATGTTTTGCAATTATTGCCTTTAATGCAATCCGTTTTATAAGGACAACCACTGCAGTCGGAACATTTATAGACAGTTGTTGTTCTTCTATAGCCGGTTGCCGTTTTTCCCTTCTTTTCATACTGGACTGTCAATTTTTGATTGTTCTTACATATATAAAAATCATTCTCCTTATCGTAGTCCATGTTCTCCATTTTCCCAATATCTGTTTTGAACCTACGCTTTTTTGAGATTTCATAGTTATTTGGCTTGATGAATGCCGTCTGCCCATTGGTCTCAATAAAAAGATAATTCTCCTCGCTTTCATAACCAGCATCAGCAACTATCTCTGTGTACTTGAATCTCAGGTTCTGTTCCATATCTTTCAAAAATGGGATCAGGGTTTTGGTATCTGTTGGATTTGGGTTTACTGTGAGCCAAGTGATATATTCCGAATCAACTCCATGCTGTAAATTATAAGCTGGTTTAAGCTGACCATTCAGCATGTGATCTTCCTTCATTCTCATAAAGGTTGCATCAGGATCCGTTTTAGAATAACTGTTCCTCTCTCCACAGGTGTACAGCTTATGTGTGTAT
>CAJMRM010000015.1 GCA_905215775.1 uncultured bacterium | reverse complement strand
CAGGAGTAAATTCCACCGAATAAGCGGGTGGTGGAATTTAAATAAAAAATTTTCATTATTCTTTTTTCACACAAATCCCTCTATTCATCTTCTCGGAAAAATGATATACTCTCTGTAAAAACAGACAGGAGGGATACTATGACAGAAGAATTTACGATCCATGAGATCTCCCTGGGATTTCCCCACGATAAAGAGATGCTAGTCCGTTTTTTATCGGAGCATGAGCTGGTTTTTGAAGATGATATCGAAACTGCCTTCGGCGTTTTTGACCAGGATGACACTCTGCTGGGCTGCGGCTGCTGCGCCGGAAACCTTTTAAAATGCTTTGCCGTGGACGAGGCCCTAAGAGGCCAGAACGCCCTGGGAAGCCTGGTATCCAGACTGGTGGAAAACCGGTTTGAAGCTGGCCACTATGATCTTTTCGTCATCACCAGGCCAAAAAACAAGGTTCTTTTCACATCCTGCGGCTTTTATCCCCTGGCTGAGACCCAGTCGGTGCTGATGCTGGAAAACAGGAAAAACGGGCTGGAGAGTTTTTACTCTGCATTCCTCCCGGAATCCCCTGAAAACCATGGAAACACCCTGACCGGAGGCGTGGGATGCATCGTCATGAACTGCAACCCCTTTACCAAAGGCCATCTGGCTCTGATCACCTATGCCGCCTCCCGGTGCAGCCTGCTCCACATTTTTGTGGTGGAGGAGGACCGTTCCCTCTTCCCCTTTGAGGTGCGGATGCGTCTGGTAAAGGAAGGGACGGCCCACCTTCCCAATGTGAAGGTCCATCCCTCTGGCCCATATATGATCTCCTCCGCCACCTTCCCCACCTATTTTCTGAAAAAAGGCGAGGATGCAGCCAGGATCCAGAGCGAGCTGGACATCACCCTGTTCGCCTCCCGGATCGCCCCCTTGTTCCATATCACCAAGCGGTTTGCCGGGGAGGAGCCCCTGGATCCGGTAACAAGAGATTATAACGAGGCCATGATCCGGCTTCTGCCCCAGTACAGCATTTCCTTTATAAAGATCGCCAGGACCACGGCGGAGACCCCCGAGGGGAAGCCGGAGGTGATCAGCGCCTCCAGAGTCCGGAGGCTCCTGGCTGAAACCGGCGTTACAGAGGAGGTCTTACAGCTTGTGCCGCCGTGTACGGCCCAATATCTGAAAAACGAATTTGGAGCGCGCCCATGAAATTAAACCAGATCTTCTGCGGCTCTCCGGCGTCCCTGACAGATATCCTGGACGCCCGGAGCCGCCGGGCTGAACGGCAGAAAGCACTTTTAGCCACCCCCGGTGCCCGCTGCCTCATCAGCTTTTCCTTAAATATCCCTGGAGAGATCAAGCGTTTTCCCATGGCCGTCCTGGCTTTTGAGGAAGGTTTCCGGGAGATCCGGGCCGCCGTTTCCGGCCAGGACCTCCTCTCTTTTGAGGAATCCAGGGAAAACACAGGGCCGGAGGCCTTTTTCCTTCTGGATGCCGGCGCCCCAGAAATAAAGAGGAAAATGACCTCCATCGAAGAAAACCACGGACTGGGACGGCTCTTTGACATAGATGTCCTGGGACCGGATGCCGTTCCCTTAAGCCGCTCCGGCTTCGGCCTTCCGTCCCGTTCCTGCCTGATCTGCGGCGAAAATGCAAAGGCCTGCGCCAGAAACCGCACCCATTCCATGGAGCTGGTACGGTGGAGGACTGCACAGATCCTCAACGACTATTTTAAGGGACAGTCCGCCGACCAGGCAGCGGCGGCAGCCGTCCGCGCCCTGCTTTATGAGGTATCGGCTACGCCAAAGCCCGGACTGGTGGACCGGAATAATTCCGGCTCCCACCAGGATATGGACTTTTTCACCTTTGTGGACAGCAGCTCCGCTCTGATCCCCTGGTTCCGGGATTTTTTCAGCATCGGCTGGGATCATGGGGACGAGACCGGGGACCGGCTTTTTGAACGACTCCGTTTCGCCGGACAGAACGCCGAAACAAAGATGTTTTCCGCCACCGGCGGCATCAATACCCACAAGGGTCTGATCTTTGCCTCTGCCATCCTCTGCGGAGCCCTGGGAAAGGTATATAAAGACACCTTCCTGTACGGCAGGAAACCTCCTGTACCGCTGGACGCAGTGATCGGGGAATGTAAAAAGCTGGGAAGCTGCTCCCTTAAGGACTTCAAAGCCGCAGACAGCCACCAGTATATGTCTGCCGGAACTGGCCACAGACGATCCCCAGAGGAAACGGCCGGAGAAAGGATCCACACGGCCTACGGCATTGCCGGAGCCCGCGGAGAGGCTGCCCTGGGCTTTCCATCGGTCCTCACCATCGGCCTTCCGGCCTTAAAGACCCGGCTGGCCCAGGGCTTTTCCTTAAATGACGCAGCCGTTCTGACGCTTCTTTCCCTGCTCTCCCAGGTGGACGACACCAACATGATCCACC
Organism: uncultured bacterium; assembly: GCA_905215775.1. Taxonomy (GTDB): domain Bacteria; phylum Bacillota; class Clostridia; order Lachnospirales; family Lachnospiraceae; genus Alitiscatomonas. Next base: position 44,477 of record CAJMRM010000015.1, on the reverse strand, counting down.
GGGGCGGATTAACGGAAGCTGCCGCCGGAAAAAAAGAAGCCGGGGCGCTCCTTGCAGAGCTGACCCCGGAATCCTTCAGCGAAAAAACAGCCGCCCTGGACCAGTCCTTTATAAAAAGGAATCTGAGTCCCGGCGGCTGCGCAGATCTCCTGGCCGTCAGCCTGATGATCTGCTTTTTAGAGGAAAGCGGGATGATCGCCTAGGATCATCCCCTCTCTTCCCCCGCTATCCTGCACCTGTCCTCCTCCGTCACCCTGCGGAGCACCCGGCAGGGACTGCCCGCAGCGATCACCCCGGATGGGATATCCTTCGTGACCACGCTTCCGGCCCCGATGATGGTCCCGTCCCCGATGGAAACGCCGCCGCAGACAGTGGAATTGGCTCCGATCCAGACGTCACGGCCAATGGTGACCGGCGCTGACGTACCGATCCCGGCCGCCCGCTGGGCCGCGTCTTTGGAGTGGCCGGAGCAGGCAATGCAGACGCCCGGCGCAATAAACGCGTTTTCCCCGATATGGACCGGAGACGTATCCAGGATCACACAGTTATAATTAATCACTGCCAGACCATGGGTGTGGATATTGAAGCCATAATCACAGCGGAAGGACGGTTCGATGAACGTCAGAGGGTGGCACGTTCCCAGAAGCTCCCGCAGGATCTCTGCCCGCGCATCCCCCTCCTCCGGACTGGTCTGATTGTACCGCCAGCACAGCATTTTTGCCTTTTTCTGAAGCTCTCCCGGCATGTCCCTGTGGTCTGAGCAGTATGCCTCTTCCTTTTTCATGATCTCTAACATATCCATTTCATATTTCTCCCTATGTACGCCTCATATAAATTCAGATCCGGCTGGCTGAGAGCGTCCAGAAGCTTCCATTTATATGTTCCATACCCTCCGTCCCCAATGGCCTCGCAGCAAAAAGAGACCATGGATACCGCCGAGGCCGCCAGAAGAGCCAGCCGGTCCGTTCCCGGCATTGCTCCTGTTTTTTTATGCTCCGCTGCCAGAAGGGCTCCCAGGACGGCTCCTGTGACGCAGCCCGTGCCCACCAGATTCACCCGGCGGCTCTTTTCATGGCCAAAGGATACCCGGAAAAGCCGGTCTTTTCCACCGCTCTCTGAGATCCAGCAGAGCTTATCCACCGCTCCTGTCTCCAGGATCACCATTTTCCGGCCTTTTTCCCTCATATCCCCTAAAAACGCAGCCTCCTCTTCCAGATGGGAAAACGTCCCCACACTGTCCACTCCGCTGTGAGCAGCAGCTCCGGTGAGCACCGTGTGGATCTCTGAGCTGTTTCCCTTCAGCACTCCGGACCAGGCCCTCCCAGGCCATGAAGCCGCGCACAGACTGGCCGACGCTTTTTTCCGGTATCCGGACGCCCCGGCTCCCACCGGGTCCAGGACCGCCGGGAGCCCCAGATTTCCGGCAGTCTGAAGCGCCCGCTCACAGGCCAGATATTTTTCCTCCGATGGCTGGCCCAGGTTCACTGCCAGTCCGTCCGCCGATCCGGTGATCTCCCCCATCTCCTCCGGGGCCTGGGCCATGAGCGGTCGGGCTCCCATGGCCGCCATGGCGTCGGCACAGAAGGAGGCCGTCACATAGTTGGCGATCATGTGCACCAGAGGCGCCTGATCCTTAACCATGGAAAACGCCTCCGCCATCCCACGTCCCCAGTCCTTTGTCTCTCCTGTCAGCTCCATTCCTCTTCCATCTCCTATTCTGCGGCGGCAGACGGCGCTTCCGTGGCCGCCATTTCCCCGGTCTGCTGTCCGGAATGTACCTCTCCCGCATCCAGCGTTCCGGCCGCCATTCCTCCTGCGGGAACACCGCCCGCAGCCAGCTCTCCATTGAGTGTCCGGAAATCCCCGGCCAGATCTCCCGCGCTTCCGTCCCGCTCATAGATCCGTCCATTCTGCTCATAGGTGTAGACCCGGATATCGTCCACATGGATCCGTCTTTCAGAGGTGATGGAAAACGTGTATCTCGGAAGGGATGCAAATTCCATCCGGTACGTTTTCCCCTCGCCCACATGGATCGTTTGCTCGTCGCCGCCCAGGCGGACCGTCACGCTGGCCCCTCCATTTTCTGCTTCTGCGTAAAATTCCACATGGATCCGGCTGCTTCCCGGGATCCGGCCGTCCAGATCCTGGGAAATGGAACCCTTTTTCCCGATGACTGCCGCCTTGGAACCGTTCCGCTCCTCGATCCGGCTGTCTCCAGAAAAACTCCAGCCCTCCTGATCCAGGGCAAACTGGCTGTTATAAACGGCATTATTCACATAATTCCTGTATACCCATAACCCGTATCCATTGGTTCGGCCCGAAAGCACCGGAGCCAGGCTCCGGACGAAGGTCCCCACCTGTTCGTCCTCCACCTGGGTATTATGGGAAAATGCCTCTGTGGAATCCATATACAGAAGCTGCTCAATATAAAGCGGCTTCCCGGCCGCCGCGTAAATACTGTCCAGGTTCCTGGTCATGGCCGCCAGGGCCTCTGAGGCGGGGATCTTATTTCCTGTATTTACCTGTCCCATGGACACGCTGTACATGAGGGCCGCATAGTCCGCCCCCGGACAGGGGTAGGTGGCGCTGTGGGAATAATATTTCGTTCCTCCCATCCCGTCTGATACGATGTCTCCGTCTGCCCGGATCTCCAGGGACAGCCCCGGGAACACGGCCTGGGTCTCCGTCGTCAGCTCTGTGAGGAAATGGTCGTAAAACTCATAAAAAAGCTCTGCGGAGGGATGATCCTTATATGGAATATATACCTGGTCAAATGCCTCCAGCTTCGGGCCGTAAAAGCCCCTTACCTGGTCCAGGGTGTAATTTTCCTCCAGATACGCCTGGTAGCCGCAGTCCCTGGCCATACGGATCCGGCTGGACATGGCCATGTCGCGGCCCATGTTTTCCGTATAGTTCCAGAAATCCTCCCAAGTAATGAAACCGCCCCAGAAGTTTTCATGGACCGCCGCCGTCTCATACACCTTTTTGCTGTATTCCAGCCACAGCTTCCGCTCCGGCCCATCGTCCTTTGTGATGGCCGCAAACCGCTTCGGCGTCTCGGTCGCCCCCAGGTAATCCCATACGTATCCCAGCCGCAGGACCACCCCCAGGCCATGGCGCTCTGCGCAGTCCATCACCTGGTCCAGGCGGGCAAAGGCCCTTTCATTGAAATAGCTTCCCACCTCGCTGGGCTGGAATTCCCGCCACGGGATCACCAGGATCAGGCTGTTGAAGCCGTCGGCAGCGATCCGCGCCATATTTTCTTCCATGTTTTTGTCTTCGCTGTTCCAGTAGTTAATGGGCCATTCGTCTCCGAAATACGTCACAGATCTCATGTATTCCGGAATTTCTGCCGCCTCTGCTTCCATTCCCGTAAATGATGCGGTCCCAAGGACGCAGGCGGCCGTAAACGCCGCAAATTTTCTTCTGAACTTCATACTCTTATCCATCCTGTTCTCTTAATGATCATCCGGCAGACGTCCGGCTTTCCGCGATGTATGCAAAAAGTCTGTCTGTCATGCCAGACGCTCCGCGGTTAGTATAGCATGTCCTTCTCTGCTGTGCAACGCAAAGAAAACAGTTGGAGATGAACAGCCCTGGTTATCTCCGGCAATATACCAGTTCCGCAAACTGCCCGTATTGCCGGACAGTTTCCAGCCGGAACCGGCGCATGGCTTCCTTCTGCGTAAACAGAGGGATCCCCTCGCCCAGCAGAACCGGGGCCACCTGGATGATGAGATGATCCACCATATCCTGATCCAGCAGGGGGGCAAGAATGGTATTTCCGCCCACCACCCAGATGCTGCGGTCCTGTCCCAGGCCTTTTACAAACTCCACAGGATCTCCATTGACTGCTGTAAATCCCGGACAGGAAAGCTCTCTGTGGGTAAAGACATAATTTTCTGTGGTGGGATAAACAGAGGCCGGATCCCCTGTTTTTTCAATTTCCTGAAATGTCCGGCGTCCCATCAATACAAGATCCATGCGGCTGTAAAACTCGTCATAGCTGGTCTCCTCCGGGCTTCCGGTATCATAAAGCCAGTCCAGGCCATGCCCTTTTGCAGCCAGATATCCATCCAATGTAATACAGCCGTAAAAATATACTGCCATGTCAGTCCTCCTTACTGAAAATCCTTTTGTCTCATCAGTATAATCCAGAATACAGTCCCGCACAACCATATCTTACCCTTTTGATCTATGCCGCTATTTGTCAGTCTTACGCCCTGACAACCTGCTGCATACTTCTTTAAGCCGGTACAGGCCTGCTCCTCCATGATGCCGCCGGAGGAAAACCGCTCCCCGTATTTTTTTCTTTCCGGGAACAAAGGGGATCTTTATCTATGGAACCAGAAGAGCAGATATGATACAATGGTTTAAAATGAAAATCTCTTCTCAGAAAGAAAGGATGTTCCCCATGAAGCTTTCCTCCTTCCTCCCCCTGGCCGCCTTTGGCTTAAAAACGATCCTCTTTAAAAAAAGCGATCCAATTCTTGGCACCATCATCGTGACGGACCAGTGCAACCTGCACTGTAAGCACTGCTCCGTCAACAATATCACCTCCGTCCTCTATCCCTATGCCCAGATCCGCCGGGAAATGGAGCAGCTTTACTCCATGGGGATCCGCATCCTCTTTTTCTGCGGAGGGGAGACCTTTTTATGGAGGGACGGGGACCGCACCCTCCGGGACCTGGTGATCGAGGCAAAGCGCATGGGCTTTCTCATCGTCAATGTGGTCACCAATGGCACCTTTCCCCTGGATCTCCCAGAGGCCGATCTGATCCTTCTGAGCCTGGACGGGGACCGGGAGCGTAACAACGCCGTCCGGGGAGACACTTATGACCTCATCATGGAAAACATCAAAAACGCTTCCTCTGACAACATCTGCTTTTACATGGCCATCAACCAGATCAATAAGGACGCAGTCCGCCATGTGTGCCGGACCGCCAGGGATACGAAAAACGTGCGGGCCGTTTCCTTTAATTTCCATACTCCCTATCCCGATACCAGGGAGCTGGCCCTGTCCCGGGAGGAAAAGGCCTCCTGCTGCCGCGTCATCGAGGAAATGATGGATGAGGGCGTCCCGGTCTTCAACTTAAAAAGCGCCTTTCCCTATCTGATCGACGGAAGCTTTCCCACCCCCTGCCGCCAGTGCGTGGTCATGGAAAACGGGACCCTCTCCACCTGCGGCCGCTGCATCTCTGTCCCGGATCTGTGCAGCCAGTGCGGCTATTTCTTTGTGGCAGAATACACCCTGATCTTCCAGGGAAAGCCCAGGATCGTCCTGGACATGCTGAAAACGTATCTGAAATATATTTAGGAGCTGTATACATATGATCACAGAGCTGACACGGATGTGGCTGACCCGCTCCACAAAGCCCTTCCTTTTTAAAAACGAATACGATCAGGAGCTTCCCTTTTCTGACTGTGACAGCCTGGGGCTGTACGTCCATATCCCCTTCTGCCGGAGCATCTGCAGCTTCTGTCCCTACTGCAAGACCCTCTACTCCGAGGAGGCATGCAGCCGGTACATCGACGCCCTGATCCGGGAGATCCATATGGCAGGAAGCCAGGCTCCCGGGAAAAAGGCCGTCACCAGCCTGTACTTCGGCGGCGGCACTCCGGCCCTGGCGGCGGACCGCATAAAGGAGATCATCAACGCCATCCAGGACCATTTTATCATTACCCAGGGCATTGGCATTGAGCTCCATCCGGAAAACGTAACGCCCCGTACCCTTCATATCTTAAAGGAGGCCGGAGTCACAAAGCTCAGCATCGGGATCCAGTCCTTCCAGGAAAAACTCCAGAAGCTCCTGGGCCGGACCGGCGCGGACATGGACTCGTTAAAATCCGCCCTCTCCCAGGTCCCCTTTGAAACGGTGTCCATGGATTTCATCTTTGCCCTTCCCTCCCAGACCTTTGAGGATCTGAAGGCCGATGTGGACGATGCCTTTGAAGCCGGGGCCAACCATGTGGCCCTCTATCCGTTCATTGATTTCACCTTCACCGACAGCGCCCTTCCGTCCATGGAAAAAAAGGAAAAGCGGCGGCTTCTGGACCAGATCACCCGGTACTGCCTGGAGATCGGCTGTACCAGAAGCTCCATCTGGACCTTTGCCAGGGAGAAGCATGCTTCCTACTCCTCCATGACCAGGGATAACTTCTTAGGGTTCGGCTGCTCCGCCGCCACGCTCTTAAGGGACCAGTTTAAGATCAACACCTTTTCCGTGGAGGAATATATCCGGCGCATAGACCAGAAAAAGCTTCCCACTGCCCTGACCCTCCGGTTTACGCCCCGCCAGCGGATGATCTACTACCTGTTCTGGACCGCTTACAGCACCCGCGTGGATCCCCGGGACTTTGAAGCCTTTTTCGGCGTTCCCTTAAAGAAAATGTACGGACTGGAGCTGCGCCTTGCAAAGCTGCTGGGATTTGCCGAAGAAAAGGACGGGGTCTACTCCATGACCCTTAAGGGAGCCTTTTATTACCATTACTACGAAAACTTTTACACACTCTCCTATATTGACCGGATGTGGGGACTTTTAAGGAAGGAAGCATTTCCGGAGCAGATGGAATTGTAGATGTGAAAAGGGGCGCTGCCCGGTCATCCATACGGATGATCCAGCAGCGCCCCTCCGGCGTCCATGGTATAGTCCGCGTTTTATTTTGTCATTCCGATGGCCCTGGGCTTACATCCGTCCGGGATCGGGCAGTGATATGTATCGCCCCCCAGCGTCTCCTCCATCTCAGCCCATGCCTCTTTGATGATCTCCGGGTCCTCGATCATATCCACAGCGGCTCCCGCCATGGCCTTGGCCGCGTAGATCAGTCCCTTATGGGCCAGTCCGCTCTTGCCCTGGGAGACCACCTGCCAGGAATGGCCCGGCGTTCCTGCCGCCCATGTGGCCACATATGCCTGGGCAGTTGGGCAGTTCCAGCTCACATCACCCACGTCAGTGGAACCAAAGGACATGATCCCCACCGGATCAAAGGGTGCCACGAACCGGTACATGGCCTCGCCTTTGTGGGCCAGCACCTCTTTTTTCGTCTCCTTATCGCAGGCCTTCGCCACCTTTTCAATGGACTCATAGCAGCTGTCACCCACGCTGTCGTGGATGGCCTGGGCTAACTCCATTTCTTCCTTTGTATACTCCGGCGCGCCAAGCTCCGTGAGGTTTTCCCACAGCTTCTTTGCGATCACCTTGTTGCTCACCAGGTTGGAGCAGCCCTTCACAAAATCGATCTCCACCCGGGTCTCTGTCATATGGGCCGCGCCTTCCGCGATCTTATTGACACGGCGGTAGATCTCCTCCACCTGTTTATTCTTCGGCGCACGGATCAGATAAAGCACCTCCGCATACGGCTGCACCACATTGGGGGAATAGCCGCCGGTGTTTGTGATGGCGTAATGGATCCTGGCCTCGGGGACCACATGCTCGCGGAGGAACTGAACGCCCATGTTCATTAACTCCAGGGCATCCAGGGCGCTCCTTCCCAGATGAGGGGCTCCGCCTGCATGGGCGCTGGTGCCATAGAATTTATAGGCCACCTGGTAGTTTGCCAGGGAGCTTCCTGTATCGGCCCGGGTCAGATCGCCGGGATGCCAGGTAATGGCCGCGTCAAGGCCGGAAAACGCGCCGCCCTTGGCCATAAACGCCTTGCCGGAGCCGCCTTCCTCGCCGGGACAGCCAAAATAAACTACCGTACCGGATTTTTTCGTTTCCTCCAGATATTTTTTCAGGCCTAAGGCCGCAGAAAGCGACGCCGTTCCCAGCATATTATGGCCGCAGCCATGACCGGGAGCGCCTCCATGGAGCTGCTTCTTTTCCGTGGCCCCTGCCTCCTGGTCCAGACCGGATAGGGCGTCAAACTCCCCGAGGAAGCCAATCACCGGCTTCCCGGAGCCGAAGGTACCCTTAAAGGCCGTTTCCACGCCGGCCAGCCCCTCTTCCACCTGGAACCCTTCCTTTCTCAGCAGATCACAGAGGATCTTCATGGACTGATGCTCTGTGAAGGCCGTTTCCGCACATCCCCAGATCTGGTCGCTGGCCTCCAGGATCTCCGCCGACTTTTTGTCAATTTCCGCCCACACTGTCTGTTTTCCCATAGTCTTGTCACCTTTCTCCAAAAGAGTCGCACCATTTGTTTCGAATGTCTATATTTTACCATTATTCGCAAATATCGTCAATTCTTTTCGGACTTTACAGCCGCAAAAAAGCCGTAAAAAAGCCCCTGGGGCAGGAGCCGGAGGGCTGCCGGAGACGGAAAATCTCCTTGCACTTTTATGTAAGGAATGCTATACTTATACAAGCAATGCCCTGCAAAGAGGGCGAACGTGAAGACAACTGGAGGTATACCCATGAACTGGAGCATCGTAATGAACGTCCTTTTCGTAGTCCTCATCATTGCAGCCGTCGTGCTCGGTGTTCTGTACTACTTCGGACGAAAGCTGGAAAAACGTCAGGTTGAGGCCCAGGCCACCATCGACGCTGCCAAGCAGGTGGTAACGCTTATGGCCATTGACAAAAAGAAACTGAAGCTGAAGGAAGCCGGTCTCCCGGCCATTGTCTACGAGCAGACGCCCTGGTACGCCAAGCGCGCCAAGATCCCGGTGGTAAAAGCCAAGATCGGCCCCAGGATCATGACTATGATCGCCGATGAGAAGGTATTTTTACAGCTTCCCTTAAAGACCGAGGCCAAGGTCGTGATCAGCGGCATGTACATAACAGAGATCAAAAGCGTCCGCGGCGGGATCCCGCCTCTGCCGGAAAAGAAGAAATTCTTAGACCGGTTCAGAAAGAAAAAGGACGATCAGAAAAAGAACGCATAATAAAATACAGCGCATCATCCGGAGGAGATCTCCAGGTGATGCGCTTTTTATTTACGCGGGCAGCGAGCCAGAGCCTGGCCCTTACGCCCGGCCCTTTTCCTGCAGGATATCCACGATGGTCTTCTCTGTTCCCGTCATGCCCGGCGAGGCGATCTCACCCATATGGCGCATGGTCTCCTCCGGCGTACTGCCGTTGATGCCATGGATATCGTCGATGAAGATCCCGTTCATTCCCAGCTCTGCGGACTGGAACGCCGCGTCCACAGCCACAACGCCCTTCATGGTACAGCCCTTGTTTCCGCCGTGGCAGATCATTCCGGTGATGCTGCTGGCCATGTTGTTGATGGTCTTTGCCATCATTCCGTCGTCGCCGCCCCACAGATATACCAGGGCGCAGGCCATTCCCGTTCCGGCAGCGATCCCGCAGCCGCAGAAGGCCGATAATTTGCCGGAATATTCCTTAATATACATACAGATCAGATAACTAAGCGCCGTGGCCCGGTACAATACCTCATCCTCCAGCCCCCGGATCTTACATACGCCGTAAAGGGGCATGGTGGCGATGATCCCGTGGGCCCCGGAGCCGGTGATGCTCATGGCCGGCCGGTCCAGTCCGATGACACGGGCCTCGATGGCGGCATTGCAGAGAAGGGATGCCGTTTTCTGCTCATCGGAGGAAAGGATCTGTCCGCCGTTCTTTTTCAGGAGATGGCGGGCATAGGTGGTCCTTTCGTTCTTTAATCCCTCTTCAAACAGGGCGTAGTTCATGTCATAAGCAGCCTTTATGAAGGAGATCTCTTCTGCCGGGACCGTTTTCGCATATTCATAGATCTGCCTAAGTGTATAATTATGGATCAGAGGCTTTTCCTCTGCGGCCTCTGCCGCCTGGGGCTCCTCCCGGTCCAGGACCGTTTCCCCATTCACCTGGATCCGTACCACATTGGTGTGGGAGTCCCGGATCCGCACCATGGCTTCGCCGTCCGCGGTCTTTACCTGGGCCTCAATGAAGATCCGGCTGGTGATCCCGTTCATTTCCACATGGATCCTTCCGGCCTTCACCAGGGCCTCTGCCGCCGCATTGTCCGCCTCTGTCACATCCGCCAGGCTCTCCAGCTCCTTTTCCGGTCTCCCGGCCACGGCTCCCAGGGCAGCCGCATATTCGTTTCCGAAAAACAGGCTGTTGGGGATCCCGCAGGTGTAGGCGTTTTTATACATGCCGCTGTTTAATAAGAGCCGGACCTCCTTAAGCTCTCCCGTAAGATAGGATCTGGCCCTGGAGACTGCGTATGCAATGGCCCCCGGCTCCGTAACTCCCAGTGCCGGACGCATATCGTCCTTGATCAGTTTTGTAAGCTCATGCATTTTACTTCCTCCCCTCGTGCGCCAGCGCATTGACGGCCCGCTCCAGCTGCCCCAGGGCCTTTTCCAGAGTGGCCCTCGGACACGCTGCGTTTAACCGCATAAAGCCGCTCAAGGCCCTTGTGAAGTCCGAGCCGGGGTTCAGTCCCAGGCCGGCCTTTCTGATCATAAACTCCTTAAGCTCCTGGTCCGTCAGATTGAGCTTCCGGCAGTCCAGCCACACCAGATAGGTGGCGTCGGGAATATTGGCCCGGATCAGCGGGATCCTCGTATCAAAGTATTCCTTAATATAATCCAGATTTCCGGATATGTATTCCAGAAGCTGCTCCAGCCACTCCTCGCCCTCATTTAAGGCCGCCTCCATGGCCACAGAGCTGAAGGCATTGTTCCGGTGGATATCCATACCGCCCCAGTAAGAATCGAACTTCTTCTTCATTTCCAGACACGGGAACACCGTGGTGGACGCCTGGAGGCCGGCCAGGTTAAAGGTCTTTGTGACAGAGATACAGGTGATCACCTTTTTATCTGCTCCCGGCGCCGCCAGGGCCGCCGGCGTATGCTTTTTTCCATGGAAGATCAGGTCGGAATGGATCTCGTCGGAGACCACCAGCACGTCGTTTTCAAAGCAGATCGTAAGCATCCTTTCCAGTTCTTCCTTCGTCCATACCCGTCCCAGGGGATTGTGTGGGTTGCAGAGGATGAAAAGCTTCACCTCCGGGTCCTTTGCCTGTCTTTCAAAGTCTTCAAAGTCCACTTCCCATACGCCGTCCCGCTCCAGGAAGTTATTCTGCACCAGGGTCCTTCCGGTATTTTCTGTGATATCGAAAAATTCCGGGTACACCGGCGGCTGGATCAGGACCTTTTCTCCCTTTTGGGTAAACAGCTTGATGATTCCCGCCAGGGCCGGGACAACTCCCAGGCTCCAGCTGCAGAGGGATGGATTAAGCTTCCAGCCATTTCTCCTCTCCTGCCAGTCTGCATACGCCTTAAAGTAGCTGTCCGGCCGGGAGGTATACCCCCAGATCCCTTCCTCCGCTTTCTTTTTGCAGGCGTCGATGATGGGCTGGGCTGTCTTAAAATCCATATCTGCGATCCATAAGGGGATCACATCGTCTGTACCAAAATTTTTTACGCGCTCATCGTATTTGGCGGAGCGGTTTCCGCTTCTGTCCACGGACTCATCAAAATTATATTTCATTTTTTACCTCTGCTTTCCCTAGGATAATTTTAAAGGCAGTTCAGGAGTTTCCTCCATTTTTTACTTATAGTATAATATTACTCATAGTATAATTATTTTTGTTGATTCTGTCAATATATTGACTTTGTTTTATTATGGTTTTATAATGTTTTAACATAGAGTAATCTCATTACAAAATATATCTACGCATTCTTAAGGAGGATTATCATGAAAATCTTTATTTCTGTTGACATGGAAGGCATGGCAGGCATCACGTCTCCGTCCCAGGAGCGGGAAGAGACTGTTTCTTTCCGCCGGGCGCTCCATAACCAGGTCCGTTGGATCATCGAAGGGATCCAGGCTTCTGAAAAAAATGAAGAGGTCGAGGAGATCACCATTGCCGATTCCCATGGAAGCGGAAGAAACCTTTCCTATGATGAACTGAGCCAGATGGATGACCGGATCAGCCTGGTCAGCGGCTCTCCGCGCCCGCAGTATATGGTGGCCTGTCTGGATGAGACATATGATGTGGCATTCTTTGCCGGATACCACGCCGGCCCCGGAGAGATCTGCGCCAATATGGATCACAGCTTCTATGGAAAGGTCGTTTCATGCCTGAAGATCAATGGAGCCTATATGAACGAAACCGTTACCAACGCCGCCATTGCCGCCTCCTATAAGGTACCGGTAGGTCTGGTCATCGGCGATTCCGGTCTGCGCAGGCAGCTGATCGATAAGGAAATGATGCCCTGGGTAAAATTTGTGACCACAAAAGAATCCCTTACCCGCTATGCGGCAAAGTTCCAGCCCCAGAGAAAGCTCCGCGAGGATACCATCTGTGCAGTGAAGGAGGTCCTGGCATCTGACTTAAAGAAGCTTCCCCTTTACGAGACAGCCGTTCCGGCCGTTCTGGGCATTGATTTTAAATCAACAGCCATGGCCGATGCCGTTGCCCTGACTCCGGGCGTAAGACGCTTAAGCGGCACTGAGGTGGAGATCACCTGCGCTGATATGAAGGAACTGGCCTGCGGGATCTCCGCGCTCACAAGCCTCTCCGGAACCGCCAGCTAAGGGTCCCGGAATCTTTATCCGGCTGCCCGGTCCCGCAGGAGGACGCCGCCGGAAGCAGCCCATGACCGGCATATGAAAGGGGGAAATCTGAACCATGTATGGAAATCGGATCCGGGAAGCCCGGAAGAAAAAAGGAATGACGTTGAAGCAGGTCGCAGACGCGACCGGATATACCATCGGGCATATCTCCCAGATCGAACGGAATCTGAAATCTCCGTCGCTTTCTGCCCTGAGAAAGATCGCCGCCTGCCTGGAATGCTCTGAGGTCTGGCTCATTATGGGGGAATCTGAACAGTCCCTTTTACCTCAGTCCAGTGGAGAAAGTGACTCCCGGAAATCCTACCTGATCCGCAAAGAGAACCGGATCCCCATGAAGATCCCCGAGATCGACATTTCCTACTCCATCTTCACCCCCTCCCATCTCCCGGACGGGAGGGCGGCGAAGATCACCGGTCTCATGGTCCGGATGCAGCCGAGGCACTGGGTCACAGAGCAGATGATCTCCCATACCACCTACGACGAAAGCCTCCTGCTCTTAAAGGGAGAGCTGGAGCTCCACATGGACAACAGCGTATACACGGTCCATGAGGGCGACAGCTTCTATATTCCCAGCGGCAGCCTGCACAACTATATGAACCGATCAAAGGAAGAGGCGGTCATCGTCGTCTACTTCTCACAATTAGTATACTAAGGAAGCTGTAACTATGAAATACATCATTGACGGACATTATGACATTCTCATGGACGTGGCCGCCCGCCGAAAAAAAGGCGAGCGCCAGGTCATCCGAAGGCGTTACTATCCCGCCTTCCAGAAGGGCGGCGTGACCGGTATCGTCGCCTCCATTTTTGTGGACAGCCAGTACCTGCCCTATGGGGCCCTTTCTGTGGCCATGGAGCAGATCTCGGCCCTCCACTGTGAGATCGAGGAGACCCCGGACCTTCTTATGCTCTGCACCAGTGCAGACGACTTCCTCCGGGCCGCCGAAACCGGAAAGATCGGCTTTCTTCTCTCCTTTGAGGGAGCAGAGCCCGTTTCCTCCTGCCTCCTGCTCCACGGCTTTTATGCCGCAGGCGTCCGTGGACTGGGACTGGCCTGGAGCCGCAGAAACGCTGCGGCCGACGGCTGCGACTTTTCCGGCAGCCTGAAAAAAGGCGGCCTTACGGAGTTTGGCCGGGAGCTGGTGAAGGAAGCCGAAGACCTTCATATGATCCTGGATCTCAGCCATTTAAGCGACGAGGGGGTGGAGGACGTGCTCTCCCTCACCTCCTGCCCGGTGATCGCCTCCCACTCCAACTCCAGGACCGTTGCTGGCAGCAACCGGAACCTGACCGACTGCCAGATGCGGGAGATCGCCAGCCGCGGCGGAACGGTGGGACTCAACGGGTGTAGTCTCCTGACCGCCGGTCCCGGTGTTTCCCCCGACCAGAACGGACTGACCGCCCATCTGGATCATATGACAGAGATCATGGGAGAGGACCATGTGGCCTTTGGCTTTGATTTCTGCGACTCATTTTTTGCGGACGACCTGTCCTCGTCCACGGACCAGATGCCGGAGCGCCCCTTTGATATCCTCTCCGGAGCCCACGAGGACCTTCCGGCCTTCCTGGACCATTTAAGGCAGCACGGGTATAAAGAAAGCCATCTGGCAAAGTTGGCCGGGGAAAACTGGCTCCATACCTTCCGTCACATTTTAAAACACTGATATTTCTGAAAGGATACGACCAATGAACACAACTATAACCAAACAGCTCGACGATCTTTTCCGCGTATGGGACAACGGCCTCTGCCCGGGAGCCCAGGTGCTGATCCGCCAGCACGGCGAAACGGTTTATGAAAAATGCTTTGGCTACGGAAACCTGGAGAACCAGCTGAAGATCAAAAACGACAGCATCCTGCACGTGGCCTCCATCTCCAAGGAGTTCACCGTCCTCTCCATCCTCCTTCTCTGGAAGGAAGGGAAGCTGGGCCTGGACGACGATATCCGTAAATATGTAGGAGAATATATCAACATCGAAGAGCCCATTACCGTGCGCCAGATGATGAACAATGTCAGCGGCCTCAGAGACCAGTGGGAGCTTTTATTCATGCGCAGCATCACCATCAATGACCAGATCACCATGGACGACATCAACACCACCATCCGGCTCCAGAAGCACTTAAACTTCAAGCCCCAGTCCAGATATCTTTACAGCAACACGGGCTTCCATCTTCTGGCGCTGATCGTTGAAAAGCTGTCCGGCATGAGCTTCCCGCAGTTTGCCAAAGAACGGATCTTCAAGCCGCTCGGCATGGAGCACACCTTCGTCCGGGAAAGCTATACCCAGATCGTCCCCAACCTGGTCTACTCCTACCAGGACGACGGCGACGGAAATTACTACTATAACCCCTTAAACTACTGCGTTTACGGCCCCACCTCCGTCAATACCTGCGCCTCCGATCTCAGTAAGATCCTGGACGAATACATCCATCCCCAGGTCATCGACCCGGAGATCATTGCCCTTATGAAGACCCCGGCCATCCTAAGCGACGGAACGGCTGCGGAATACTGCGGCGGCCTCATGACCCATAAGCTCCACGGACTGGATGTGTTCGGCCACGGCGGCGCAGACGCCGCCTACCGCGGACAGGTATCCTGCATCCCGGAAAAGGAGCTGGAGGTGATCCTGTTAAGCAATACCACCACCCGCGTCATGGCAAAAATGGCGGATAAAGCTGCCTGCATCGTTCTGGGACTTCCGGACTGCACCGAGCCCTCCGTGCCGGAGCACAAGGAGGCTCCCGCCCATGCCGGTCTGTTCGCCGCCGCCCTTCCCGACGATCCGCTGCTTGTGAACATCCTGGACCATGACGGAACGCTCTTTATGAAGAGAGAATGGTGCGAAACCGAACTGGTGAAAACCGGAGACGGCGGCTACCGGGTCGGCACCCTGGACGAGGTGATCTACTTCACAGAGGAAGGGATCCTTTACCGCCTTCCGGCCCGCGTGGTAAAAATGACGCCGGTTTCCCCGGCCGATCCCTCTCTTTTTGAGGAAGGCCATTACTACGATGAGGAGACCGACGCCCACGCTGCCCTTGAAAAAACAGAAAACGGCTGCGCCCTCTGTATGCTCCGCTACGGAAAGTCAGAGCTTTACAGGAACGCAGCCGGAGAAACGATCTTCAGCTTCGGCCCGGATCTTACGATGTACGCAAGACCGGAAAACGGCTCCCTCATCCTGGACGGAGGCCGGATCAAAAATATCGTGCTGAAACGGATGGACTAGATCAGTCCCACGCTCTTTAAAAAGAAGATCCACCCAAACAGGGTCCCAACGGCGACGACGGTGCTGATGACCACAAACTGGCCAGCCAGCTCGCCGTCGCCGCCCATATTCTGGGCCATTGGATAGGAAGCGGCAGCCACCGGTGTTCCGTAGATGGCCACCAGAAGAAACAGCTCCAGCTCCCTGAGTCCGCATGCATAGCCCAGGGCCAGCATCACCGCGGGGAGTATCAGAAGCTTTAAGGACAAGGCCGGTACCAGATACTTTAGGTTGCCGCGGATGGCGTTGAAATGGAGCGATCCGCCCAGCACGAACAGGGCCACCGGAGAGGTGGCGTCCGCAAAGGCCGCAATGGGCGTCAAAAGGCTCTTGGGAACATGGATCCCCAGGAAGAAAAATACAAGTCCCACCACAGCCCCCTGGAGCAGCGGGTTCTTCACCACATTGATAAGGATCGTCTTCGCGTCTGTTTTCCCTTCGGAATTGAACATCTCCAGGATCACCACAGAGGTGGTATTATAAATGGTGATCACCACAGTCACCACCATGGCCGCCACCGAGGAGGCAGAATCTCCGAACACAGAAACGGTCAGAGGAAGACCGAACAGAACGAAGTTGCTCCGGTAAATGGCCTGGATGATCACGCCTCTTCTGGGGTTCTCCTTTACGATCCTTGGAACTGTCAGAACCAGAAGCACCTCCAGCGCCAGGATACTGATCCCGCAGAAAAGAAGCAGCGCAGGCCTGGGCAGGGAATTGGCGTCAGCCTTATAGATGTTATAAAAGGTCATGAACGGATAAAAGACCTTAAAGACCATCCGGTTTAACTGCTGGAGGAAATCCTCCTTGACCACGCCCCTGATCTTCATCACAAATCCGAGGGAAATGTAACAGAGAAATGGGACAACTGCGTTGACTGCTATCAAAAAGCTTTCCATATTCCGTCTTCCTCACTTTCTTCTTCTGCCGCGTCTTCCTGCCTATGTTCCGTCGTAGCTTCCAGCGTTCCTTTTCCGTCCGCTCCTAATCCAGGCTCCAGGAGCCGTTCCCCTTATCTCTGGCATATATTTCAAGGCCGCAGCCGGAAATATATTCCCCATTCATCTCCAGGGCATAGGAAATGCTGACTTTCATGGACGTTTCTTCCTCTTCCACCGCCAGGGACAGGGTGGTGATTCCCAGAATGATCAGTCCCACCGGCGTCATGTAGTTGCACATATGTTTTTTCCCGCACTCAAAGGTCATATGGGTGTCCACCAGCCCTCGCTTGGTCACCTCCACCTTATCCGGCCAGATCTTTACGATATTGTGGGTCTGGTCTCCGCCCTCCACAATGGTCTCGTCATAGATCAGATATTTTTTTCCATTCTTTTCATTGAAGGTCCCGGCAGTGATCATCTCAACGACATCATTCTCATCGTCCATGAACTGGGTCCCTTTTACTCTCACCAGAACATCTTTGGTCATCCTGTTCTCCTAATATTTCTCAATATCGATCAGCATGGTATTTTTTACCTTTCCGGGAAGGATAAACCCGGCAAAGGAACTGAATTTCTCCGCCATATCGCTCACATAAAACTGATATTTTTCCTCTACCCGTACCTCCTGGTCCCCGCTGCAGTCCATCTCCATGGACCGAAGAAGCGTCCGGAGCTGTACCGCCGTCTCATAAGCCGGGTTCACCAGCGTCACCTCGTCCCCCATGGTCCGGGCAATGGTGGAACGGATCAGGGGATAGTGGGTGCAGCCCATAACCAGGGTATCGATATACTTCTCCTTCAGAACCGACAGATACCGGGAGGCGATCTCGTCCGTCACCGTATCGTGGAGAAGCCCCTCCTCCACCAGCGGCACGAACAGGGGACAGGCCTTTCCAAACACCTCCACCGCCGGGTTCATGCTCTTTAAAACAGAGGAATAGGCTTTGCTGTTGATGGTCCCGTCGGTCCCGATCACGCCGATCTTTCCGTTTTTCGTGGCAGAAACCGCCGCCCTGGCGCCGGCGTTGATCACGCCGATGATGGGGATATCCTCCGACCTTCTCAGGGCGTCCAGGGCATAGGAGGAGGCCGTATTGCAGGCAATGACGATGGCCTTTACCCCCTTGGACCGCAGAAAGCGCATGATCTGCTCCGAAAAACGGATCACCGTATCCTGGGACTTGGTCCCATAGGGAAGGCGGGCCGTATCTCCGAAGTACACGATCCGTTCATCGGGAAGCTGGCGCATCACCTCTCTGACCACCGTAAGCCCGCCGACGCCGGAGTCGAAGATCCCGATGGGTGCATTCTTATCCATAAGCGCCTACCTTTCGTAGCGCTTAAGCGCATGGCTGATCAGATCGTCCACCAGCTTCTCCTTCCCCACGCCCCTGGCCTCCCAGAGCATGGGGTACATGCTGATGGCTGTGAAGCCGGGCATGGTGTTGATCTCGTTGAAGACCACCTCCCCGTCCTCCTTTACGAAGAAGTCCACCCGGGAAAGACCATAGCCGTCCACAGCCTTAAAGATCCGCACCGCCGACTCCCGGATCTCCTCCGCCGCGTTTCCCGGAAGCTCCGGATCCACCACAGTCCTGGAATCGGAATTATAATATTTGGCGTCAAAATCATAGAAATCGGCCGCCGCCAGGATCTCTCCCACGCCGGAGGCCCGCACCTCCTCTTTTCCTCCGCCAAAGACCGCGCACTCCACCTCATGGCCCACGATCATTTCCTCCACCAGGATCCGTCGGTCATGGCGCGCCGCCTCCCGAAGCCCGTCTTCCAGGGCCTTCCGGCCGTCGGCCCGGGACACGCCTCTGGAGGAACCGGCGTTGGACGGCTTGATGAACACCGGGTAGGAGAAGGCCTCTTCCACCCGCTTTACCACCTGGTCCATCTGATCCAGCTCTTCCTTCATGACCGGCACATATTCCGCCTGGCGGATCCCCAGGCTCTTTACGATCAGCTTCGTGGACAGCTTATCCATGGACACGGCGGAGGCTAAGACGCCGCAGCCCACATAAGGGATCCGCGCCAGCTCCAGGATCCCCTGGACGGTCCCGTCCTCTCCGTAAAGGCCGTGGAGCACCGGGAACACCACGTCCACCGGGATCTTTTCTGCCTTTCCGTGACGGATCACCCACAAAGCCTTTTCCGTGGCGTCGGGAGAAAGAACGGCCCGGGAGCCGCTGGTCCTCCAGGTGTCGTTTTTCACCTCGTCCAGAGAGTCCACCTTGAGCCAGCGGCCCTCCTCCGTGATCCCCACCAGGATCACATTATATTTTTCCTTATCGATATTGGCTGCCACATTCTGGACAGACATACAGGAGACCACATGCTCCGAAGACTGCCCGCCAAACAGGGCTGCCACATTTAATTTTTCCATATTGATCTGCTACTTCCTTTCATGGTTGATGGGCCGGAAGAGCCTTTTCGTGGGCCTGGCGGAAGCCTTCCGTCCCCGCCCGGTCTCTTCACGGCGTCAATTCGTTTAAATTATAGCACAACAGGCAATAATTACAAATAGCAAAATCGTATAAAAAAGAGGAGGAGCTCATGAAAAAGAAATGGTATATCTGCCTGTCCATGCTGCTGGCGCTGATGGTCTTTTTAACGGCCATGAACGGTCTGCGGAGAAAGGAGGAAGCCCTGGCCTCGCGGATCGCACCAAAGGTCCTGCGGTTCCATGTACTGGCCAACAGCGATTCCCCCGAAGACCAGGCCTTAAAGCTGGAGGTAAAGGACCTCCTTCTGGATACGATCCGGCGGGGCCTGGAGTCTGAAACGGCGGAGCACACAGGGCAGGACGCCGGGGATCCCTATCCCGATGGGGCCGGAACGGAGGCGGGCGACGCCGGACTCACAAAAGACCGGACGGCTTCCTATATCCTGGAGCACAAGGCATTTCTGGAGCAGACGGCGGAGGCATACATGAAAGGCCGGGGATATTCTTATGGGGCGGACGTCCGCCTGGAGCGGTGCCTGTTTCCGGAAAAAACCTACGGGGACATGACCTTCCCGGCGGGAACCTATGATGCGGTCCGGGTTCTTTTGGGAGAAGGCCGGGGAAAGAATTTCTGGTGCGTCCTCTATCCGTCCCTCTGCTACGTGGACAGCACCCGCGCCGTAATGCCGGAGCGCTCCAGGGAGCAGCTGAAGGCCCTGCTTCCCGAGGACGATTTTTCCGCCCTCATGCGGGCCAGACGCCCGTCCGCCCTTCGCCTTCCCGGGCATGAAAAAACGGAGCAGAAGGCGTCAAAGGACGCCCTGCCCCGCGTTGCAGTACGGTTTAAGCTGGCGGAACTGATCTCTCCCTAGGACACGCCCAGGTTTCCCTCCACCGCCTGATCATAGGTCTCCATGGCCTGGAACAGCGCCAGATCCGCCGTTTTCACAGCCGTTTCCCTGGCCGCATAGGAATTTTTCTGCTGGAGGTATTCCAGACGGCCCATGGTGCCCACAGACATTTTCCGGTCTGCCGCCTCCATTTTGGTTTTTTCCAGCTCAAGGGCCGCCGCGGCAGTCTGGTATTCATTTCTCTTCTGGAGCACCTGGTTATACAGATTTTCCAGGGAGGCAGAAATGGCTGCCGTCTGGTCCTCAATGGTACGGGCCATATTCTGCTGCTCCACAGATCCGTCCGTAAGCTGCTCGTAGCTCATCCGGTTGTATTTTAAGGTGTAGTTGTTGTCGATGGCCGCCTGCTTATCGGCCGCAGGATCCATGGCGCTGATCCTGGAAACATCCGCTCCCGGCACCTTCCGGAGCTCCGGGTTCCCGTCATATTCCCATCCCAGGAGCGTGCATAAGCTCTGACGGAGCTTCACCTCACTGGCGTCCAGGGCGATCCTTCCGGCCTGGGCCGACTCCAGGTTCTGCCTGGCCGTCAGCACCGCGTTCTCCGTTGCCAGTCCCAGGGATGCCTGGGTCTGGGTGGACTTATAGACCTCCTCCAGAAGAGCGATGGAATCCTCCAGGCTGTCCTTCTGGAGCAGAAGCTGCTCATAGCCGATCATGGCGCTCTGGGCCCCGGACACCAGGGCCGCCCGGGTACTGTCCACCATCTTTACCTTCAGCATCTCCGGCGTCACTGCCGTCAGAGAATCGGCTGAAAGCGTCATCTGCTCCGCCTGCTGAGCCAGGACCTCAGAGGAATACACCAGCTCCGCATACGTTCCCGGCGTCACCATCGTCTGGTAGCCCAGCAGTTCCTCAAAGGTTCCTGCCATGCCGGAAAGCTGCCCCGCCTGATCCGCCAGATTGCCGGAGCCCTCCATGATCTGGCTCTTCAGCTTATCCACATCCTTATAATCGTCCTTCGTATCAGAATACGTATCCCTTACATTTTTTAACGTCTGGTTATAGGTGTCCACTAAAAGGCCGATCTCCTCATACTCCAGCACATTGTCCTGGATCCGCGCCATGGTGGCGTCGTCGTAGGGCTGTCCCGGTCCCGGAACAAATTCCCCGGCATACGCCGGTACGGTCCATGCCAGCGAAAGAGCCAGCGCCGCCGGGATCATCCGTCTTCCCATCGTCATTTTTCTCATCATTCTGTCATTCCTTTCCGGGCCCTGTCCCCTACATGGCTCCCTGGCCCTGGCTCTGGGCTCCCGAGGCCAACTCCAGCATGCCCTTTACGGCCCACTCGTATTCCTCCATGGCCCCCGTCAGTGCCAGACTGGCTTCTGTAAACTCTGCCTCTGCGGTCAGATAGGCGCTCTCCGCCGTCAGATATTCCTGGCGGCTCATCATTCCCAGGCTATTTTTCCGGTCTGCCGCAGCTTTATCGGCCCCGTCGGCTGCAAACTTGGTTTTTGCCGCCTCATAGGCTGCCTGCTTCTGGAGCACGTCCTTATATAGGAGGTCCAGGCTGGTCCGCACCTCGTTTTCCTGGTCCTTGATCGTCCGGGCCTTGGCCACAGCCCCTCCCTGGGACGAGGACGATGTCATCCGGGTATCGTAAAGGGTCACATTATTCTCAATGGCCTTGGCACTGTCAGCCGACGGATCGTAGGATGCGATCTTTGCCAGCTCCGGCTCCGGCACCCTCTGGATCTCCGGGTCTGCGTCGTAGCGCCAGCCCAGCATCCGGATCAGCGCCTGCTTCTGTTCCGCTTCCTCAATGCTTGCCGAGGACGAGGCCGCCCGGGCAAAATTCAGGGCCTCCTCGGCCGCCAGAACATGCTCTGCCGAATAAAGCCCCAGCTCCATCTGGCGCTTTGCCGCCTCATACGTAAGCTCCGCCATTTCCAGGGATTTTTCCGCCGCCCTCGTCTTAAGCTCCAGGATCTCATATTCCCGCATCATGGCATTTGCAGTTTTTACCATGTTGTTTTTTGAGATCCGCAGAGCCCTTAAGGCTGCGGCCCCCGAGGCTGACCGGCCTTTGGCCGCATCCTCCAGATCCTTTGCCCTGGCCCGGAGGATCCGCACGTTGTTCCGGTACTCCTCATACTCCTGCTTCGTGATGCTGTCCTTCTCATCCTCCGCCGTGTCCGCCAGGGTCTCCGCCTCCTGGCGCAGGGTCTCAGCCACGCTTAAAAGCTGCTCCCTGGTGAGGCCGGTGGAGCTTCCGGGATTATAATAAAACTGATCCAGCTGCTTCTGGTAATCGGTGTTGTACCGCTCCACCAGTCCCGGGATCTCCCAGTATTCCAGGGTATCGTCTGCAAAGCTGGCCAGTGCGGCCTCATCGTATTCCGTCACCGGCAGCTCCTGGACCGCCACCGTGGCCCGCGCCGTCAGAAGACCGGTCCCGGGAACGCATAAAATCCCGCCCAGGGCCGCTGTCAGGGCCAGAAGCCCGGTCTTTTTCCATGGTCGTCTGTTTTTCATGGGATCTTCCTCCCTTCTCTCCCTTTTTAAGCATATACAGAAAAGACCGGAAACGCAATAAATTTTCTCTTACGATTTCTTTCGTTTCTGGTCCTTTTCTTATGGTCCTGTGCCGTTATCAGTCGTAATCCGGCTCCTCCTTGGGCTTCCGGTTCATAAGCCTGTAATATACCGGCAGCATCAGAAGCGCCAGGATGGTGGAGGCAATGAGGCCGCCCACATCCACCAGGGCCAGGCCCTGCATCATCTCGCCTGCGTCGCCGTAGGCCAGGGCCATGGGGATCATGGCCACAATGGTGGTGAGCGTCGTCATCATCATGGGACGGATACGGGTAGCTCCGGCCTCGATCACCGCCTCGTCCAGATCCATCTCATTCCGGTACTGGTTGGCGGTATCCACATACAGGATACCATTGTTCACCACCGTTCCCACTAGCATTAAGAAGCCCAGGAGGCTCACCATACTGATGGGGCTGTCTGCCAGCCATAAAAGGCCGAAGGCTCCGATCAGCGAGAACGGGATCGTGGTCATTACCATAACAGAGAACTTGGGCGACTCGAACTGGGCCGCCATGACCACAAATACCAGGAACACGGCAATGGCAATGGCCTGGCCCAGGGAGGAGAACTCCTCGTTCATCATCTCATCCATGGTGTTCTGCTGCATGGAAACCGTTGCATTTAAGTATTTCCCGATGACCTCCTCCTGGAGCTTCGCGTCCGTGGACAGATCCGCCGCATCCGTCAGCTGGCCGGAAATGGTCACCTGGTACTGCTTATCGCTCTTCATGATGCTCTGGGGGCTGTCCTTGAAGCCGATCTCTGCAATATCCGTCAGCGCCACCATACTTCCCGTGGCTGTGGGAAGAACGATGCCCTGGAGCTTGTCGATGGTGTCGTACTGATCGTCCCCGTACTCCACCTTCACGCTCAGATCATTTCCGTTGACGTTCAGGGTGGTCGCCTCGGTCCCGCTCAGCATGGCATAAACCTGGCCGGCCACCTGGGCCGGAGCCAGCCCCTCTGCCGATGCCTTCACCGGATCCACGGAAATCTTCACCAGAGGCGCGTCATTTTCCAGGGACGAATGAACATGGGTCACCTCCGGTCTGGCCTGCAGCTCGGCTACAATGGAATCGGATACTGCCTTCAGCTCGTCATACTGGGTGCTGACTAAGATATAGCTCACCTGATCCGCCTGGTTCATGGTCATGGTGGCGCCCAGGGAGCTCTGCTTTTCCAGGGAAATGGCACAGTCCGGCCACTTCTGCAGCTCCCGCTTCCACTCCTTTAAGATCTCGTCCGTTTCCCTGGACTTATCATCCTTTAAATAGGCCGTAATGGATGCGCCGCTGCCGCCCATGGAAAGCCCTGAGCTTCCGTAGGAAAGCATATAAGAATCCAGGTCCTCGTCCTTTGTAATGTAATCCTCCACCTTCACCAGTACATCGTTGACCCGATCGACGGTCAGGCCCGGCTGGGTCTCCACAGTGATCCCGATGATGCCGGGGTCGTCGGCCACCATGAGCTCCATGCCCAGCTGTCCGGCCATCATAAAGGAGAGCACCAGAAGGACCACCGAGGTGATCATTACCAGGGCCTTATGGCACAGGAGCCTCCGCACCAGGACCCGGTAGCCGTCCTGCAGAGCCCGCAGCATCCGGGATGCCGGATTTTCCGTTTTCTCCCTGGGCCGGTAGAAGGTATAGCATAAGGGTACGATGGTCATGGCAGAAAGCAGGGACGCCACCATACAGAACACGATAGTAAAGCCCAGGGGCTTGAACATCTGTCCGCTCATGCCCTTGATCAGCGCCAGGGGGATGAATACGACGCAGGTGGTGACCGTACCGCCGATGATGGATTCCAGAACAGCCTTCGTGCCGTCCAGGGCCGCGTTCCTGGCCTCCACAAAGCCTCCCTTTTTCGTATTTCTGAAGCAGCTCTCCAGTACCACGATGGAGTTATCGACCATCATTCCCACGCCCAGGACCAGGCTGGACAAGGTGATGACGTTCAAGGAGAAGCCCATGGCCTTCATAAGGATCAGGGCCGCCAGGATGGACACCGGAATGGAGGTTCCCACGATCAGGGATGCCTTCATATCGCCAAAGAACAGCCAGATGATGACCATGGAGACCACAACGGCCATGATCATGGTCTGGGACACGCTTTCCAGGGATCTGGAGATGGATTCGCTGCTATCGTTGATGACCACCACCTCCAGGGACGGGTCCTCGGCCTTCAGGCCGTTCACAACCTTTAATACGTCCCTGGATACCTCCATGTTGCTGCTTTCCTGGTTTTTCTTGATCCCCAGGGCGATGGTATCCTTGCCGTTATAACGGCCGATGCTGCTTTTTTCCTCCGGAGTGCTGTAAACCTCTGCCACATCCTCCAGATAGATGATATTCCCATTTCCCAGGGTAATGGGGATCTTCTTCAGAAGCTCAATGGTATCAAAATCCACGCCGGAGGTCACAGAAAGCTTTTTATTTCCCACCGTGGTGCTTCCGATGGGCATGGAAAAATCAGCGGAGCCCACACACTGGGCAATGGCGTTCATATTCAGATGGTACTGGGCCAGCTTTTCCGGGATCAGCTCCACCTTAATATACTCCTCCTGGCCGCCGCTGACGTTTACGCTGGCTACGGAGGACAGCTTTTCAAACTCCGGAACGATCCGGCTGTCCACATAGTTGTAAAGGTTATCTGCCTGCTCGTTGTTGACCGCCAGAGTGATGGCCGGAGTATCGTTGATGTCCATTTCGATGATGGCAGGCGTCTGAACATCCTCCGGGAACTCATTCACCAGGCCGTCCAGCTTCTTTTTCAGATCGTCATAGGCCTTATCCATGTCCTTGCCGTACTCGTACTGTAAAAGCACCAGTCCGAAGTTCTCTGCGGACATGCTGGTGATGGTATCCACGCCGGTCAGCGTCCCGATCTCATCCTCGATCGGCTTGGTGACCAGCTCCTCCACATCCTCTGGACTGGCTCCCGGATAGACAGCGTTGATGACCAGCATGGGCATCTCCATCTCCGGCGTAAGCTCCAGCTTCGAGGAAAACACGGAGGAAAGACCAAAAACGATCAGGCACAGCACAACCAGGACCGTTGTGACCGGCCGTCTTAATACCTGTTTTGTCAAACCCATATCTGTGCCTCCTTACTGAGCCTCTGCCGTTGTCTCTTCTGCTGATGTCTCTTCCGCTTCAGGCGCCGCCTCTCCGGAAGTCTCTGCCGCCGTTTCCTCCGGAGCGTCTGCCAGGCGGACCGGCGCTCCCTCATAAAGCTCCTTCGTCCAGGTGGTGATCACCTGGTCTCCGTAATCCAGTCCCGATACCACCTGGATCCGGTCCGGGCCGATGAGTCCGTCCTGGATCTCCACCTTATGAGCGGTGCCTGCCGCCTGGTCATAGGTGTATACATAAGCCTGGCCGCCGCTGTAAGAAACGCAGTCCACAGGAACGGTCATGACGTTTTCTGCCTTTTCTGAAATAACGGACAGCTTCACCGCCGTACCGGTGGCCAGGGCATCGGCCCCCTCCAGGCTGGCCTTGATCTTAAAAAGCCCGGTCTGCTGGTCCACCATTGTTCCGATCTCCGTGATCACGCCGTTATATTCCGTTCCGTTCTTCTCCACGGTCATGGCGTCTCCCGGATGGAGTCCCTCCCGTACCCGCTCGCTGACGGAAAAGGCCACAGACTTATTGCCTGCCCCGGAGATCACCGCAGCCACAGAGCCGGCGGCCATCATGTCGTGGACCTGCACGTCAAAGCTCTCCAGCAGGCCGCTGATGGGGGCTGTCACCGTACTGTTCTCCAGCTGGATGTCATAATTGAGCTTTGCCCCGTCGTACTGGAGCTTTGCCATGGACACGCCGTTGACCACCTGCTCATAGGACTGGGCGGAAATATCGCCGCTGTCATAAAGGACCTTCATCCGGTTTAAATTGGTCTGGGCATCGTCCAGGGACACCTTGGCCGTATTTAGCTGGATCCTGGCAGACTCCAGCTGCTTATTGTCGATCCGGAAAAGCGTCTGGTCCTTTTCCACCATCTCGCCCTGGTTTACATAAACCTCCAGGACCTCCCCGCTCCCCATGGCCGCCACATAGACCACGTCCGCCGGCTCCACGGTCCCCGTCAGATCCGTGGAGATGGAAATGGTATCCGCCGCAGGGTTTTCCACCTGGACCGCCGGATCCGGCACTGCCTCCATGGGCTCTTCTTTTTTGTTGATCCGCAGGAATACCAGGGTTCCCAGGACTCCCACAGCCAAAACTGCCGCCGCTGCTTTTGCCAATTTTTTCATAATTTTCTCCTCTTTCCTATTCTGTTTTTTCCTGTTCTGCGCTCCGAGGACAGACGCCGTACCGCAGCATGCTGATGCGCCTGTTGTAAAAATCCATAACCTCCTCTGTCCCGCATTCTCCGCCCAGCTTCTTTTTCAGCGCCATCATCATGGTGATGGCATGGAGATCCATCAGATCGGTGAACGTGAGATAATCCATGGGGAACCGCGTCTGATCCAGGAGGCCGTAGATCCGGTCCAGATAGGATCGTTTACAGTCCATATGCTCCCCGTCCTTTTCACCGCCGACGCTTTCCTTAAACAGGTCAAAAAAGGTCTTGCTCTCGATGAGCTTTGTGACCATTCCCATGAAGCCGCCATCGTTGGCATGGAGAATGGTATGCTCCAGGGATCTGGAAAGAGTCTGCCAGATATCCCCTCCGTTCTCCTCCATATCACGGACATAAAAATCATTGTGTTCCCGGACCCGGTCGCTGATGAGCCACCGCAGAAGATCATATTTACTCTCAAAATATGTATAGAAGCTGCCGCGGGAAATATCTGCCTTCTGGATGATCTGGTTGATGGATGCAGATTCCAGGGATGTCCGCGTAAATTCCTGGATCCCCGCCCGCCGTATGGCCTCGATCTTCTCCTCCGGCAGTCTCTTAAACCGCTCTGTCGGCATATTATCCCTCTTTTCATAGATTCCGTTTGCCCCAAAAAGCAATTCGCAATCATTATAGTGACACCCTGTCATGTTGTCAATGGGGAATGGCAAGATTTTATAGAGTTTTTAGAAAAATAAAACGAGCCGCAGACCTGTATTCCAGATATCCGCAGCTCATTTTTCTCATGGAAACCGGCAGGACAGGGCCGTCAGGCTCCGTTCTCCTACCACTGGTTATAGCTTATAACCTCGTCCAGATCCTTTCTCGCCTTCTTCCTGGGCGCTTCCTCATTGGCCGGATAGCCCACGGTAATAATAAGGCGCACCGGACGCTCCTCAGGGATCCCGAAGGCCTTGTGGAGCTTCTCCTGGTTCATGGTTCCGATGATGCACGTTCCCAGTCCCATGGACGAGGCCTCATAGCAGATCCCCATGGCCGTCATCCCGATATCCATCTGGGCAAAATGCTGGGGACCGTAATGCTCCTCCACTCCCGGCTTATACTGGGCCTTTTCCTCACAAATCAGGATAAATGCCGGGACATTGGCTCCCCAGGGACAGCCAGTAAGGCCGTTATCGTCAAAGGCCTCTACCACCTTTTCGCGGCACTCCGGCTCGTCCACAAGGATAAAATGCCACGGCTGGGAATTGCAGGCGCTGGGGGCAAAACGGGCCACGTCCACCAGATGGACCAGCTACTCTCTTGTCACGGGGCGGTCTGCATAGACCCGGCAGCTCTCCCGCTTCATCTGTAATTCTTCAAAATTCATAACACTTTTCCTCTTCTCTTTTTTTGAACGCTCCGCCAGGTGAAAAATTCTCAGCTATTTTAAGCTCCTGGCCGCCTCCCTGGCTGCTTCAAAATCATTGGTAACCGTACCGTCGGGAAGGATAAATACCGGGATCCCCACCCGGCCCTCTCTGCGGATCTCATCGTAAAGCTCCGGATGGTTTTCCCGGATCCCCAGATACAGGCGCATATCGTTTAAATTCTCCACGATATCGTGGAATTCCACCGGAAGGCCCTCCTCCTTAAGCTCTGCCAGGCGGTTCCGGCAGGCCTTGCAGAGATGGCTCCCCACCATCACCACTGCCGGCGCCTTCGCCCTTCTGGCCGCCTCAAAGGCCGCGTCACAGTCCATGGTGACCGTACCGTCTTCTAAAACGAATACAGGGATCCCGATCTGGTTGTTTTCCCGGGCCTCCTTATAAAGCTCCGGATTTCCCTCACGGATCTCTAAGAATTCCTTCACATAGTCCAGGGCCTTTTCCATATCGTGGAATTCAATGGGAAGGCGCTCCCGTTCGATCACCTCCATGGCCGATACGCAGTCCTTGCAGATATGGTTTCCTATCATTCTGATCATCTGTATTTCCTCCTTTTTATCCGCTGCCCTGCGGCGTCCTTCCCCGCCGGACAGCTCAGTTCCATACACAGGATTTCCTTTTCTCAGACCTCTGTGCCCTCCTCCGGCGCATAAAGGCTCAGCATACAGAACTCCCCGCTGCCGCTGTCCTCATAGGCCGCCCAGGCCTCCAGTCCCTGATACATCACGACTCCGGTGATCCCGTCCTCCAGCCCGCCTTCCATAACTACGGTCTCAAAGACCATCTGGCCGCCGGGATTTTCAGAAATGACTCCCGATTCCTCCAGAAGGCCCAGGACCATATCCAGAAGCTGGTACATGGCCTCCAGATTATCCGCGGAGACCTGTATGCCGTGGAGGCTTCCGTCGCCGGTATCCAGGCTCAAGGTCACGCCCCGGTACCAGCCGTCCTCCCTCGTAAGGACATAGTCATACCGGACCTCATAATTGGTAAGCTCCCCGAAGGCAAAGTTGGCGCTGGTCCGTCCCAGCTCCTCCACCGCCAGGCCATGGTCTGCGGCCAGGCCCTCCAGGTCCGCCTGCAGCTCATCGCCGTTTATGTTCAGGTGACCGCAGCCATTGCAGCGGATCCCCGCCGCCCGGACCTCCTCCTCTGAAAGCTCCTGCTCCCCGGACTCCGCTTCCTCCGGCCAGACCTCCTCAATATAGATTCCCTCGTCCCAGGGGACCGGCTCCGGCTCAAGGTCCGGGACCATATGGCTTATACTGTTCATGACCATCCCGCCGGAGGCCAGGCCGGGACGCACTTCGGCCGGAGCCGGCGCTCTGGTTCCGGGATACCGGCGCTTCGGAAGCCTTCTTTCCCGGCTTTCCGTTCTTTCCGGCCTTTGCCTTAGGCGCGGCGGCCGCCTTCCTTCCCGGCCATCCGGCCTTTTCCACGTCCTCATATAAAGCACCGCTGTCCGGCGTTCTTCCCATCTCTCCGGTATGCAGATCACCGTGGTACTGGCAGCTTTCCTCTGAGGCCGGATGTCTTTCATTTAAGTAGTAATTCACGTCTACGATCAGGGGATTTTTCACAAAACGACGGCATCCCCGGCAGTAGCGGCCTTCCAGCTCCTGATCGCAGTACGGGCAGATTCGTTTTCTCATCTGATCCCCTCCTGCTGTCAGTATACACTACTTCCAGGGATGCGTAAACAAAAAATATCCTATCGGTTTAAAATTTCCATGAACTCTTCGCCGGTAATGGTCTCCTTTTCCAGAAGATAAGCCGAAAGCTCATTGAGTTTTCCCGCATGTTCCTTCAGGATCTCCATGGCCTTCCCGTACTGCTCCTTCACGGTTCTGATGACCTCCTCGTCGATGGCCCTGGCCGTTTCCGGCGAACAGGCTAAGGATGTATCCCCGCCCAGGTACTGGTTGGTCACCGTCTCTAGGGCCACCATTCCAAACTGCTCGCTCATGCCGTACCGGGTCACCATGGCCCTGGCCAGCTTCGTAGCCTGCTCGATGTCGTTGGACGCGCCGGTGGTGATGGAATGGAATATGAATTCCTCCGCGGCCCGGCCTCCGGTGAGGGTGGCGATCTTATTTAAGGCCTCCTCCTTACTCATTAAGAACCGTTCCCCGGCCTCCACCTGCATGGTGTAGCCCAGAGCGCCGCTGGTCCTGGGGATAATGGTGATCTTGTGGACCGGAGCCGAGTTGGACTGGCAGGCGGCCACCAGGGCGTGGCCGATCTCATGGTAGGCCACGATCCGCTTTTCATTTTCGGACACCGCCGCATCCTTTCTCTGGTATCCGGCGATGACCGTCTCCACGCTCTCCTCCAGATCCGCCTGGCAGACTACTCTCCGGCCCAGGCGCACAGCCCTTAAGGCCGCCTCGTTGACGATATTGGCAAGCTCTGCGCCGCTGGCTCCGGAGGTCGCCCGGGCAATGGCGTTGAAGTCCACGGTGTCGTCCATTTTCACGCTGCGCCCGTGTACCTTAAGGATCGCCTCACGGCCCTTGAGATCCGGCAGCTCCACCGGGATCCGGCGGTCAAAACGGCCCGGTCTTAACAGCGCCTGGTCCAGGGATTCGGGCCGGTTGGTGGCCGCCAGGATCACGACGCCCTTCTTTCCGTCGAAGCCGTCCATCTCGGTCAAAAGCTGGTTTAAGGTCTGCTCCCGCTCGTCGTTTCCGCCCATGCCGCTGCCGTCGCGCTTTTTACCGATGGTATCGATCTCGTCGATGAATACAATACAGGGGGCCTTTTCGTTGGCCTGCTTGAACAGGTCGCGGACCTTGGCCGCTCCCATGCCCACGAACATCTCCACAAACTCCGAGCCGGAGATGGAGAAAAACGGCACATGGGCCTCTCCGGCCACCGCCTTGGCCAGAAGCGTTTTACCGGTTCCCGGAGGGCCCACCAGAAGCGCTCCCTTGGGGAGTGTGGCTCCGATGTCCGCATACTTCTTCGGATCATGGAGAAAATCCACGATCTCCTTTAAAGCCTCCTTGGCCTCTTCCTCTCCGGCCACGTCGGCAAAGGTCTTTCCCGTTTCATTTTCCGCATAGATCTTGGCGTTGGACTTTCCGAAGGTCATGGCGTTCCCGCCCATACGCTTGGACATCATCCGGCTGAGGAAATGGCCCATTAAGAACATGAGTCCAAAGGGCAGGATCCAGGTGGTCAAAAAGCTCATCAGCGCCGATTCCTTATGGGGGATCACCTTTCCGAAGGTGACTCCCGCCTTATAGAGCCGGTTGGTCAGCGCCTCGTCCTCCCAGAGTCCGGTCTTATAGATCTGCTCCTTTCCCTGGGCGTCGGTGGCCAGGAACATGATCTGGTCTGTGTCCTTTTCCACCTGGACCACCTTTCCCGCATCCACCATGGCCAGGAATTCATTATAGTTGACCTCCATCACCTTTTCATCCATCACATTGGGGAAGACCAGGGCATTTAACAACATGGTCACTAAAAAGATGGCTAGGAAATAATAGATCAGTCCCTTGGGGCTCTGCTGCGAGGGCTGCTTTCCAGGGGTTTTTCCGCTGTCTGTTGTTCCCATAAACGTTCTCCTTTACTTTTTAACTTTTGTATCTGTGTGCTGGTACAGCATTGTTTCAAATTTCCGCGAAAACAGGACCACGGTGGTGACGATGGCAATGATATCCGCAATGGGCTCCGCAAAAAACAATCCGTCGGTACCCATGCCAAGCTTCGGAAGAAGGATGGCCAGGGGGATCAGAAGGATCACCTTTCTTAAAAGCGCCAGGAATACGGAGATCTTCGCCTGTCCCAGGGCCAGGAAGGTCTGCTGGCAGGCCATCTGGGCCCCCATGATCAGAAAGCCGAACAGATAGATCCTGGCTGCATAAACGCCGATCTCAGTCACCTGGGCATTATCCGAAAACAGGCGGATGAACACCCGGGGAAATACGAGAACGGCTCCCGTTCCCACCGCAGAAAAAACGACTCCCGCCGCAAATAACAGCCGAAACGCCTTTTTGACCCGTTCATGGTTCCCGGCCCCAAAGTTATAGCTGATGATGGGCTGGGCCCCCTGGGTCAGGCCGGACAGGGGCAGGAACAGCATCTGCATAATGGAAAACAGAATGGTCATGGCTCCCACATAGTAGTCGTTCCCATAATGCTGCATTCCGGAGTTATACGTCAGCTGCACCAGGCATTCGGTGGCCTGCATGATAAACGGGGACGCTCCCAGGGCCAATACCGGGAGCAGGATCTCCTTCCTAAGCTTCAGATTTTCCTTTCTGACCCTCAGGATGCTCTTCTTTCCGCACAGGAAGGACAGCACCCAGACGGCCGATACGGTCTGACTTAAGATGGTGGCCAGTGCCGCTCCCCGGACGCCCATATGAAAGCCGAAAATAAGGATGGGATCCAGGATGATATTCAGAACAGCGCCGATGAGGACGGTCTTCATTCCCGTCTTCGCAAAGCCCTGGCAGTTGATGAACGTGTTTAATCCCAGGGCGATCTGTACGGAAATGGTTCCCATAAGATAGATCCCCAAATAGCTGCTGGCATAGCCGATGGTCTGCTCACTGGCTCCGAACCACATAAGAAGCGGTTCCTTCACCACATAAAAGAAGGCGCTTAAGACCACCGCCAGGATACATAGGGCCGTCAGGCAGTTCCCCAGGATCCGCTCGGCGCCCTTCATATCCTTTTTTCCCATACAGATCGCCGCCTGGGGCGCTCCTCCGGCTCCCACCAGGGCCGCAAAGGCGGAGATCAGAATGATCACCGGGAAGGTGACGCCCAGTCCGGCCAGGGCCAGATGCCCCACCTCCGGGATCCGGCCCACATAGATCCGGTCCACCATATTATAAAGAAGATTCACAAGCTGGGCAAACACCGTGGGGATCGCCAGCTCCGCCATTAATTTTCCCAATGGCGCCGTTGCCATTTTATTGTTGTCCTGTGTCCTGCTGTCCATGGTTTCCTTACACCGTCGCTTTCTTTATAGTCTGTCTTTTTTCTATTCTTCCTGTATTGGAGGAAAAATATCCATTCTTTCAAAGTGACAAGTTGTCACCTTTTTATACAGTGCATATCCTATCATGCAAACCATGGCCAGTCAAGGAAGTTCACAAAAGTTTCGCAAAAATTATGTTTTTTTTAGATTTTAATTCTCATCCACCGTCCGCTCCTGAATCTCCAGGTGGTCAGAAGGAGTCTGGAGGTCTGGTCCCCCAGGATCCCCAGCCAGATTCCCACCAGCCCCATCCCGCAGGCGTAGCAGAACACATAGGACAGAATGGGCCGGACGAAGGTGATGCTGATGGTGGAAGCGATGGTGGTGAATACCACGTCCCCGGCTCCCCTTAAGCATCCCATATAGATCACCTGGGCGATCTGGAGAAGGACAATAAACGTCAGGACCCGGGTGATCTCCACTCCCATGGCCACCAGATGGGGCTCATCAAAAAACAGATTGAAATACCAGCTTCCCAGGGTGGTATAAAGGATTGCCAGCACAATGGAGATCATGTTTCCGATCCTCTGGCAGATGGTGCCGTACATCCGTGCCAGGTCCGGCCTCTTTTCCCCCAGGCTCCGGCCGCAGAGGGCCACCGCCGCCACCTGCATCCCGTCTCCAAAGGAAAAGGACAGGCTCATGACATTCATTCCCACCTGGTGGGCCGCAAAAGCGTCGGTTCCCAGCTTTGCCACCATAATGGAAACCGTAAGGAAGCCGATCCGCATGAAGATCTGCTCCACAAATACGCTGGAGGCCACCTTGAACATATTTTTCGCCGGTTCCAGGGTGATCCGCACCTTTTCCTTTATGATAAAGGGCACACTGACAAAGTTGTCCCGCTTCATGACAGAAAGAATGCTCATCAGACACGCGATGACAGTTCCGAACACCGTGGCCAGGGCCGCTCCGGTGATGCCCAGCTTCGGAAATCCCAGATTTCCCTGGATCAGAAGGTAGTTTCCGATCATATTGACCACATTGGAGGTCACGTTGGTGCGCATGGCGATCTTCGTGTTTCCCGCTCCTCTCTGGGCCGCATTGATGGCCATGGAAATGATGTTGAACATCATCCCTCCCATGATGATCTGGAAATACCGGACGGCTCCCGCCTGGGTATCCTCATTGGCCCCGCAGAGGCGGATGATGGGATCTGCAAAAAAGACACAGGCCATACTGATCAGCGTCCCCACCACCAGGGTGAAGGCCGCCGCCATGAAAAGCACCTGATTGGCTCCGTACCGGTCCTTTTCTCCCTTCCGCCTGGCCACCAGAGCCGACACTGAAACATTGGTGGCGATAAAGATACACAGGCCGATGAATTTCGGCTGCGTCGTAAGGCCCACGGCAGCCACGGCCTCCGGCCCCAGGGAACTGACCATCAGCGAGTCGATCATGCCGGCCAGGGCAATAAAAAAGGACTCCATGACTGCCGGCCACGCCATATGGAATGCAGTCTGGTATCCCTTTTTATTTCCGCCCATGAATTTCTGGATCCTCGTCTTTTGATTTTCTTCCATATTTTATCCTCCCCTGTTTTTCACATACCTCCATTATAAGCTTCAGTACATTAAAAAGCAAGCGCATTGGAAAACAGGAGGACTCCCCGGCAGGATCCCTTACTTTCCGTCCAGTCCCAGGCTCCGGGCCAGCTCCTGGCGGAAGGCCAGCACATACTCCTTAAGCTCCAGGATCCGTTCATCGGTCATACGGTTGGCCGGCGCCGAAATACTCAGGGCGTATACAGGGTCCTTATGGTAATCCCTGAGACTGGCAGCGATGCAGCGGACGCCTTCCTCGTTTTCCTCGTCGTCCACCGCATATCCGTCCCTCCGTACCTGCTCCACCCGCTCCATGAGAACAGGAAGCTCCGTGATGGTCCTGGGCGTCAGTCTGCGGATCTGGGAGTTTCTCCAGATCTCCCCGATCTCCCGGTCCGTCAGGTCTGCCAGCAGGGCCTTCCCCACGCCGGAGCAGTAAAGAGGGATCCGGCTCCCCACCCGGGATACCATGCGGATGGAGCTGGCAAAGGATTCCACCTTGTCGATATAGACCGCTTCCGTCCCCTCCCGCTTCACCAGATGGACCGTCTCCCCGGTCTTCTCCGACAGGCGCTTTAACGCCGGATGGATCAGGGAGGCCATACTGGTCTGCTCCAGGATCCGGCTGCCAATCTCTAAAAATTTCAGGGACAGGGAGTATTTTAAGGACTCCTCGTCCTGGCGGATGTAGCCCATATACTGTAAGGACGCCACCAGCCGGTGTACCGTGCTTTTATGAAATCCCAGGGCGGCGCTCAGCTCCATGATCCCCATGGGGCCGTTTTCCGCCAGAAGCTCGATGACCCGGAACAGCTTCTCCGCCACCTGAATGGGATTTTTTGATTCTTCTTCCATGATACGATCTTCCTCCGGGCAATTAAAAAAGTCTGATTTTCTTTATGACATCCACGAACTCCCGGTTGGACTTGGTCCGGGCAAACTGATCCAGGACCTTCTCCACTGCCTCATCGGCCTTCATGGAGCTGGTGGCCTTGCGGATGGAATCCACAGCCTCCGCCTCCTCCGGCGTAAGCAGAAGGTCATCCCGGCGGGTTCCGGATTTCAGGATATCAATGGCCGGGAAGATCCGCTTTTCGGAAAGCTTTCTGTCCAGAACCAGCTCCATATTGCCGGTTCCCTTGAATTCCTCATAGATCACGTCGTCCATACGGCTTCCCGTATCCACCAGGGCCGTGGCCAGGATCGTCAGGCTTCCGCCCTCTCTCATATTTCTGGCCGCTCCGAAGAACCGCTTGGGCATATGAAGGGCCGCCGGATCCAGACCGCCGGAAAGAGTCCTGCCGCTGGGCGGAACCACCAGGTTATAGGCCCTGGCCAGACGGGTCATGCTGTCTAACAGGATCATCACGTCCCGGCCATGCTCCACCAGGCGCTTGGCACGCTCGATGACCATTTCTGAAACCCGCTTATGACGCTCGGGAAGCTCGTCAAAGGTGGAATAGATCACCTCCACATTGGGGCCGATGACCGATTCCTTAATATCTGTGACCTCCTCTGGCCGCTCGTCGATCAGAAGGATGATCAGATGCATATCCGGATGGTTGGTGGTCACAGCCTTGGCCACCTGCTTTAACAGGGTGGTCTTACCGGCCTTGGGTGGGGATACGATCATGCCTCGCTGCCCCTTTCCGATGGGGGCCAGAAGATCCATGACCCGCATGGCCGTGGTGTTCCTTCCGTTCTTCACCTCCAGGCTCAGTCTCCGGTTGGGGAAGATAGGCGTCAGATCCTCAAAGTTGGGACGGCGCTCCACCACATGGGCAGGATATCCGTTGATGGAGGTCACATAAAGAAGGGCTGCAAATTTTTCCGTAGCCGTCTTCACCCGTCTGCTGCCCCGGACCATATCGCCGGTCTTCATATTAAAACGCCGGATCTGGGAGGGCGCCACATAAACGTCGTTTTCTCCGGGAAGGAAATTCTCGCAGCGGATAAAGCCGAAGCCGTCGGGCATCACCTCCAGGATCCCGTAGGCCTCGATGCCGCTGTCCAGGTCCTGGAGCTCGCTTCTTGGATCCCCCTTGGATTCCTGGCGTTCTCCCGCTGGCCGCTCCTGGCGTTCTATCGCCGGCCGTTCCTGGCTTTCGGAAGACGCGCTGCTCTCCGGTTTATCGTTTTTCTCCTTTTCCGCCGCCTCGCAGAGCCTGTCCACCAGCTCAGACTTTCTCAGTCCGCTCACATATTTGATTCCCTGGCTTTTTGCCAGCTCCCGAAGCTGCGCCAAGGGCAGTGTCGCTAATTTTTCACGCATAGATTCTCTCCTTAATTTCTGTTTCTGCTGTTTATCATTGGGGATTCACAAGACATTTCAGATATTTGATAGATAAGTATAACAGCCGTCCGGCGATGCCCTCCGGCTTTGGATATGTTCTTATTATAGCGCAAACTTCCGGTCTTGAAAAGAAAAATTTCAATTTTCTTCCGGCACCAGGCTCCGGGGGAGGGCCATCAGGCCCCGTCCTCCCCCTTCAGCCACTCCATATGCGCCCGGATCCTCTTTTCATATCCGTTTTCCGTGGGCTCATAAAATACACAATCCTCCATGCCGTCGGGAAGATACTGCTGCTTTACATAATGTTTGGGATAGTCATGGGCATACTTATATCCCAGTCCATGGCCCAGCTTCTCCGCTCCCTTATAATGCTTATCCTGGAGATGGACAGGAACCGGAGGCGTTTTTTCCGACCGCACCGCCTCCATGGCCTTAAAGATCCCCAGACAGGCCGCATTGCTCTTGGGCGCTGTCGCCACATAGGTCACTGCCTCTGCCAGCGGGATCTGACCCTCGGGCAGACCGATCCGCTCCACCGCCTGGGCGGCGCTCACAGCCACCGTAAGGGCATTGGGATCGGCGTTTCCCACATCCTCGGCAGCGCAGATGATGATCCGCCTGGCAATGAACTTCACGTCCTCCCCGGCGTACAGCATCCGGGCCAGATAATAAAGGGCCGCATCGGGATCGGAACCCCGCATGCTCTTTATAAAGGCGGACACCGTATCATAATGGTTGTCCCCGTCCTTATCGTACCGGACAGCCCGCTTCTGGATGCATTCGGCTGCCACTGGAAGGGTAATGTGGATCCTTCCGTCCTCCGACTGCTTTGTGGTAAGGATTCCCAGCTCCACGGCATTTAAGGCCGCCCGGGCGTCCCCGTTGGCCACATCCGCCAAAAACTCCGCCGCCTCGTCGGTGATATCCGCCCCGTATGCGCCCATGCCCTTTTTCTCATCATAAACCGCACGGAGCACCAGCTCCTTAATATCCTGCCGCTCCAGGGGCCGCAGCTCAAAGATCCGGGACCTGGAAAGAAGGGCGTTGTTGACCTCAAAATACGGATTTTCCGTGGTGGCCCCAATGAGGGTCACCGTACCGTCCTCCACAAACGGAAGAAGATAATCCTGCTGGCTTTTATTGAACCGGTGGATCTCATCCACAAACAGGATGGTCTTCTTTCCGTACATGCCCAGGGCATCCTTCGCCTCCTTTACAATGTCCTCCATATCCTTTTTCCCGGCTATGGTGGCATTGATCTGGCAGAACCGGGAGCTGGTGGTATTGGCGATCACCTTCGCCAGGGTGGTTTTTCCCGTTCCCGGCGGGCCGTAAAAGATCACCGAGCCCAGCTTGTCGGCCTTGATGGCCCGGTACAGCAGCTTATCCTTTCCTATTATATGGTGCTGTCCCACCACCTCGTCCAGGGTCACCGGCCGCATCCGCGAGGCCAGAGGTGCTTCCTTTTCCATCGTATTTGTCCGCATATAATCAAATAAATCCATGGTATTCCTCTTAATCTATAATCAGTTCATCTACCGTAACAAAAGTATAGCCCTTTGCCAGAAGGTTGTCAATGATCTCCAGGGCCGCCTCCACAGACGTCCGGAACTCATCATGCATCAGGATGATATCCCCGTTCTCCGTATCCTTCAGGACCCGCTTTACGATCCGGCCCGTATCCTGGAGCTTCCAGTCCAGGGAGTCCACGCTCCAGAACACCGGCTCCATGGAAACCGCCTCCTGCAGGCCGCTGCTCCACTTTCCAAAGGGCGGGCGCATATATTCCGGCTCCCGCCCTGTGATCTCCTTAATCATGGCCGCCGTATCCATCAGCTGCTTTGCCGCTGCCTCCTCCGGCTCCTTTGTCAGATCCCTGTGCTCCATGCAGTGGACGCCGATGAGGTGGCCCTCCTCCGCCATCCTCCTTACGGTGGCCTCGTTCCCTTCGATGCACTGGCCCGCCAGGAAAAACGATGCCTGGATCCCTCGCTCCTTAAGGCCGTCCAGAAGGGCCTCCGTATATCGGGCATTGGGGCCGTCGTCAAAGGTCAAAGCCACGGCTCCGGCCTCCTCCGTTCCCGGCCCGTCCCAGCCGCCATCCTCCACCACCTGTCCCGCGCCCAGGGCTGCGGCCCCTTCCGCCCTCTGTCGGGCCAGGGAAGCCAGGAGTACAGCCGCCAGGAAAAGATCAGCCGCAGCCGCCAGGAAAAATATGGCCGTCATTTTTTTCAGTCTCTTGTCCATGAAAAAGCCCCCAGGGCCTTCGTCGTATCAGTATATGAAACAGCAGAGGCCCAATATGCGCCGGGATCTAGCCGTCGAGCCGGATGGTCTTCGTTGCGATCCTCCGGCAGAAGCCTGCGTCATGCTCCACGAACAGCATAGTGGGCTGGTATTCCAGCAGAAGCGTTTCGATCTGCATCCTGGAAAACACATCGATATAATTGAGAGGCTCGTCCCAGATATAAAGATGGGCCGGCGTTACCAGGCTGGCTGCCAGAAGGACCTTCTTTTTCTGCCCCTCGGAATAATCCTCCATGTTTTTAAGGAACTGGGTGCGTTCAAAGTCCAGCTGGCGCAGGACCGCCAGGAACAGGCTTTCATCCAGGCCCCGTTCCCGGCAAAGGTCCCGGACAGACCCCTTAAGGCCTGAGGCCTCCTGTCCCATATAGGAGATCACAAGTCCCGCCGCCGTCCGGCAGACGCCGGCCTCCTCCACATCCAAAAGCCCGCTTCCCTGGCCATTTTTCCCCAGGATCGCCCGGATCAGAGTCGATTTTCCACAGCCGTTTCTTCCGCTGAGAGCCGTCCGGTCTCCTTTTTCTATGGAAAAGCCCAGCCCTTCAAAAACCGGCCTCCCGGCATCTCTGTACCGTATGCTGTAATCCCTGGCTTCCACAAGCACCGACTTGTGGTGGGACAGCTTTGTGAGCTTCAGATCTGCGGGGACCTCCAGATCCTTCAGCAGTCCCTCCTTCTCCCGGATCTCCCGGCCGATCCGTTTTTCCATCTGCTTTACACGGCTCTGCATCTTCTTCGTTTTGGCTCCGATGTAGCTGCGCGATCCATTCCCCCGGTCATGCTCCTTGATGGGATCGTAGCCGATCTTGGTGCGCTCATTCTTATCTGCCCATCCGGCGGCCCGGGCCGAGGCCTCCCTAAGCTTTCGGATCTCCTTCAGGTGCTTTTCGTTTTCCGATGCGGCAAACTGGTCCTTTCGGGTCTTATTTTCCCACCAGACAGAAAAGCTCCCGTTCATCACCTCAATGGTCTTCCGGTTCAGCACCAGACAGTGATCCGTACAGGCGTCCAGCAGATCCCTGTCGTGGGACACCAGGATAAAGCCCTTTTTTAACGCCAGGTACGTCTGCACCGTTTCCCTGGCCTCCCGGTCCAGATGGTTGGTGGGCTCGTCGATGAGAAAAAAGCCGCCGTTCCCGGCAAACATAACAGCCAGCAGGATCTTTGTCCGTTCTCCCGGGCTCAGGCTTCCAAAGGGCCGGTAAAGGATCTCGTCCGTTTCTCCCAGGTCCGCCAGCTCTCGGGCCGCCTGCCAGAGCTCGCAGCCCGCTTCCAGCTCATCCAGAAACTCCCAGGCCTCCATCCCCATCTGGCGTTCCGTGACCTGATAGGGAAAATACCGGAACCCGGAGGGCGCGTCGATGACGCCCCGGTATTGGTATTTTCCCAGCAGCAGATTTAAAAAAGTAGTCTTCCCCTTTCCGTTTCTTCCGATGAATCCCAGTCTCCAATCCGTATCGATGGAAAAGGAAGCGTTCTCAAAAATATTGTCAATACCTCCGTCGTAGCAGAATGTAAGATCTTTTACCCGGATCTGTGCCATATAAATCCCTCCTTTTGCGGCCCCCGCAGCCGGAATCCTATTTCCGGGCACAAAAAAGGAACCGCCTGCTGCCAGACAGTTCCATTATGTATCACATTCCGTCCTTCATCTGCAAATTTACGCACGAAAAAAAGGGGTTATGAGAACATAATCCACTTCTGGCGGCATGAAAAACCGTATGGATCCCGCGACCCATACCATTTAAAAGCTTCATGTCATCAAAAGCCGATTATTTTCTCATCCTTCCACCCCTTCCTGTCAGTTACCGCCCATTCTACCACGCTTTCCCTGGAGTGTCAACCAGAAGCGGCAGCCGGAGCCGCCGCCTCACTCCTGGCAGAAAAATGTAAAATCCCCCTCTGCCAAAAGCTTTCCGGAATCCCTTCCGTAAACGCCGGAATGGCAGAAGGACACGGTCCGGCCTCTTTTTGTGAGCCTGGCCTCCGCATACAGGGACTCCGACGGTCCGGCAGAACGCAGGAACCGGAAGGAGGAGTCGATGGTCACGCATGTCCTCCCGTCATTCCTCACCAGAAGCCCCGCAGCCGCCTCCGCCATAAGAAACATCAGTCCCGCATGGATGCCACCCATGGAATTCAGGGAGGTCTTTTCCGGATCCATTTCCACCCGGGCCGCATCCTCTGAAAGCGCTGCGGCCCGGACGCCGTTATGGATCATAAACGCATTCCTTTCGTTGGCCCGCTCCATCTGTTCCTTATAGTCCATAGCCCGCCTCCTTAAACAGCTCGTCCACCGCCCCCGTATATTCTGAAAGGCAGGCGGACTTCTTTATCCTCTTTTCCAGCTTCGGACAGCCCGGGAACTGGACGATCATATGAGCCCACAGCTCCTTCATCCGGAACAGTACGTTCCTGTCCCCGCTCATCCGCTCCTCATAGGCCTCAAGCAGGGCGTCATGGAACTGTCTTAAGCGGGCCAGGTCCGGGCCGGCCTCCGGCTCTCCTCCGCCTTCCTCTGCCTCTGTGTTCAGAAGCCTTTCTCCCAGCTCCGGGTCCATGATCAGCCCCCGGCCCAGCATGATCCGCTCCACCGACGGAAACCGGTCCCGGAACTGTCTGTAATCTGCCGCCGTAAAAATATCTCCGTTATATACCACCGGGTTTTTACTGGCCTCCAGGGTGCTGGAGAACACCTCCAGATCCGGATGATTCTTATAAAAATCCTTCTGGATCCTGGGGTGGATGGTCAGCTGGTAAATGGGATACTGGTTATAGATCTCCATGAGCCGCGGCCACTCCTCCGGGGAATTTTTCCCGATCCTGGTCTTTACAGACACCAGGATCTCCCCGCCTGTCACCATGGGATCCGAAAAGATCCGGTCCAGGAGCGCATCCAGCTCCTCCGGGTACATCAGAAGGCCCGAACCCT
This sequence comes from uncultured bacterium, assembly GCA_905215775.1. Lineage (GTDB taxonomy): Bacteria > Bacillota > Clostridia > Lachnospirales > Lachnospiraceae > Alitiscatomonas. Next base: position 2,094 of record CAJMRM010000015.1, on the reverse strand, counting down.
TTTTCTTGGCTGTCACCGTCCCCGACGGGCAGCCCAGGTTCAGATTGATCTCCCGGTATCCCAGATCCCGCAGAGCCCTGGCCCCCTTAAGAAAGCTCTCCGGGTGATTGACCAGAAGCTGGGGCACCGGACTGACCTCTCCGTTATGCTCCGGCAGCACGTCCCTCAGCTCCCTGGTGCTCAGGCCGTTTTCCGCGCTGGGCGACAAAAATGGGGTGTAATACTTTTCCACCCCGCCGAAAAATTTATGATGCAGATTTCTGTATGTGTAACTGGTGATCCCCTCCATGGGGGCAAAATAAAACTCCATATTCCTCCTGTATCCAGCCGCCGTCTTCCGTCCGGCTCTCCGCCTTAAACGATCTTGCTTCCGTTGGCCGTCATCTTAAACTTGGCTCCCAGCATCTCTGAGGCCCTGCGGCACATGAGCATCCGCTCCAGGAAGATCTCGAAATACTCCAGCATGGAGCAGATATCCTCGTCGATCTGCAGATCCAGTGTGACCAGCTTTTTCTCCGGGCATACGGTCAGCCTTGCCTCAGTGACCGCATAATTGACCCGGTCGTGGATATCAAAGCTGGCCTTGTCCTTATTCCTTACGCGGTTTCTTCTTACGTCGGTCTTATCCGCAATGATCAGGGCCGCCGAAATGGCATCCACAGCCCCTCCGGTGGATTCGTCATGGTTTCCGATGGCGGAGACCACCGTGACCCGGTCCTCCAGGGGCAGGTCCGTTCTGGACAGGATCTGCTCGGCCAGAAGCGCCCCGTATTCTGCATGACGGTGCCGGTTGATGGCGTTGCCCATGTCGTGCATGAAGCCGGCGATCCTCGCCACCTCCCTATCATGCTCGCTGTATCCAAATTTTTCCAGGATCATGGCCGCCCGCTCCGCCACCATGGCGCAATGGGCCCCGGAATGGTCCGTAAAGCCCATGGTCCCAAGATTATCGTTTCCTTTTTTCAAATATGCGAGAACCTCTCTGTTCTCCCGGATGTCCTTATACGTCAATTCGTTTCTCCTCTTATCTCTGATTCTCTTCTTTTCTTCTCTTGTCACCTCTCCAACATACAGGATTTTTGTCCCCCCGTCAACCGGATTCAGGTAATGAATTTGTAAATTCCAGGTAAAATCCTGGCCGATGTTTTCTGAGATCCGAGATTGGTACCGCCCAAAACACTGCATTTGCCTCATGCTTCGTTACTTCCAATAAGGTCAATATCGTATGGAAGTATCGTGCTAAGAAAAATGTGTGAAGTTAAAAATCCAGTAACTCATATTTAATAAGCTTGTTGTAAAAAGCCGCCAGTTGTGATAGCGGCCCTTTTACAATATATTGAAAGGTTAGAATGAAAGTGAATTGTTTCAAGTGAGATGTTTTTCCTCGTACTCCGAAATCAGTTCCTCTGCCAGATACTCATCACTCATACAGTGTAAGTCCGACACTCCCTCACTAATTAGGCGATAAACGGTTGAACGGTAGAAAAAATTCAGGGAATCATCGAAAGACAAATTTTCTTTTGTAGAAAATAGCTCAATGATTCGGGCATATTTTTTTTGCAGTAAAATAGGATTAGCCGTCAAATCTGTTCACTCCCTTCATAATGCAGATATTCATCAAGAGCTGTTTGTGTGCGGAAGCATATCTGGAGATTTGGGGTTTCATAACGTAATCGGCGGATAGCCTCATTCTTATCAATTAAATGGTCGAAGTAAAGTTCAACAGTATTAAAGACTTTATCATTTGCGACACCGCCGATCACGATGTCATAATCCGTTGTATCGTTCCCGGTCCTGCACTTCAGAATGAAATCGAGCCATTCTTCAGAATAGCTGTCAAATTTCAGGATTTTGAGTTTCTGATAAGCCAGTTCATCAAAGCTGTAATGGGAAACAATTCCGCTTTTACCACGTCGCTTAAATTTTTCACACCACTTTACTGCCTGCTCATAAATCGGGGTTGTATAAAAACCACGTCCAAAATCAACAGTTTCTCTGGAGTGTACTAAATCGGGAGCCTGGATTTTCAGGTAGGAACCGTGATATAAAATCATAATTGGATCCCCCTTTCTTCCATAAGGCTGATAATATCAT
>CAJMRM010000014.1 GCA_905215775.1 uncultured bacterium | reverse complement strand
TGCCAGCTTCACAGTATCAGTAAATACCGCCTTTCGCAGATTACCGGAATATCCCAGTCCGCCTTCTCCAAAATGGCGCGACAGCAGTCCACTCTGTCATTGGAAAATCTCCAACGTATCTGTGATGCCTTCGGAATCTCCATGGCACAGTTTTTCTCGGATTCTGGAGATTACCCGGATCTGACTCCCCAACAGAAGGAACTACTGCGCTGCTGGTCCCTTTTAAACGAAAAAAAGAGGGACTATGCCCTCTTGCTGATCAAAGAAATGATTGACTTATAAAAATATTCCCGCCAAAAGGACCAATGTCTCTTCCAGTCACGCCCCCGCTTCAGCGTTCTCCGCCAGACAGGCTTCAGCACCTGCCCCCCTGTCCGCCTGCTCTCAGTTCCCGGGGCCCCTGTCTGTCTCTAGGGCTTTGGGCATATACAGCTATTTTTCAAATATACCAAAACTTCCAGGGAAAATCGCCAGATCATCCTTAAAATCTGGATTTTGGCCGGCCGGTGACCTTACGAAAAAGGCTTGATCTCCCATCCCCCACATATTTCCCCTGAATCCAAAAGGCCGTCCCATCCCGGACGGCTTTTTCCATGCTGTAAAAATCATAAGAATCACGCTGCGGCATAATTCCCTTCCGCCCCATGGCGATCCCCGCAGAGCGTTTTTTATGTCATGGGACGCACTTTCCTATAAAGAAAAAAAGGCCCCTGGAAATCAGGGGCTCCAGCGGAGACGGTGGGATTCGAACCCACGTGCCGGGTATTAGCCGACAAACGCATTTCGAGTGCGCCGCGTTACGACCGCTTCGCTACGTCTCCGTATGGTTATGGGACAGGCGGCCCGGGATTTCCAGACCGCCGTTTCTTATTATACATGATATTTCCTCTTTTGGGTAGTAGAAAATCAAAATTTTTTTATTTTTTTGTAACCGTTCAGCCGTGCAGGGATCCAGATCCCCATAGGGCCGACGCCCGGTGCTCCCTGTCCGCCGTTAGCGGACAGAAAGATGGACGGCTAATCCCCAGCTCCCCCAAAATAGGAATCCACAGCCGCGGCGATCCCGGCCACCAGCTTATCCTGATAGCTTTCGTCCTGAAGCCAGCGGTCCTCGTCGGGATTGCTTAAAAATCCTGTTTCCACCACAGCCACCGGGATCTGGCTCCAGTTGATCTCTCCGGAGTTATCCACCTCCTGGACCCCGCGGTTTTTCGTTCCCGTCTGGGCGCAGATATTGTCGATGATGGACTTGGCCAGCCGGTAGCTCTGGTCATGGAGCTCTGCGTTATAGGGATTCTGGGCTGTCATGCACATCCCCAGAGCGCCGTATACGCTGGAATTTTCCATGGAATTGGCATGGAGCCGGATGAAGATCTCCGCCTCGCTGTCATTGGCCATGGCCGACCGCTGGGAATTGCTTAAGTTTACATCGTGCCCGGTGCGGATCATCACCGTATGGTAGCCCCTGGCCTTCAGCTCCTTCTCCAGCTTTTTCGCCAGGGTCAGGGTCAGCTCATACTCCTTCACCCCGGATCTGGTTCCCACACCGCCCTGGGGCATCTTAGCCTTCATGGTCTCAGAGCCGGGACCGATGGGTTCCTTTTCAGCATTGGCCTTGGCCTGGTGCCCGGCGTCAATGGCCACCGTATGGCCATTCCAGGGAACCTCTGCCTGGGCCTCCGCCGCCCTTCCCGCCGCGTCCACAGGGACCGCTCCTGCTGCCTCCTGGGAAGCCTGCTCCGGACTCCCGGATACGTCCTCCGGCGCCGCCTGCGGGGCTGCGGGATCCGCTTCCGGCTGCGGATCTGTTTCCGGGGCGTTGGTCTCCTCGATCCATACCTCTACCATATCCGAGGCTACATAGGCCGTCTTTCCATCGTATTCCACCTGACTCCACTCTTCGTTGTAGCCGGTCCGATGCAGCTTTTCCCCGGTCTTCAGCTGGACATAGATCCTGGCGTCGGCCCGGTCCTCTTTTCTTACGTTTAAAAGATCCGCGGTCACCACCACCGTTTCATCCACAGGCTGGTACTTTGAGGTCTTCGGCTCCGGCGTTTCCGTTTCCTCCTGGCTGCTTTCCCCGCTCTCCGGGCTGTCGTCTTCTGATTCCATCCCGCCCATGGTGATTACGGCCCGGTCCTCCGCTCCGTCCGCCGCTTCCTTCCGGCCCGCCGCTTCTGTTTCCAGCTCCATGGTCTGGTAGCGGTTCATTCCTCCGCAGCCCGAAAGAAGAGCCGCTCCCAGGGCGCATATGAGAAACAGGCGGAGGAGTTTCCGCCCTTTTACACGTTCTGTCACAGGATGGTCCCTCCTCCGAATATATAATCGTTTTCATAAAATACCACGGCCTGTCCCGGCGTAACTGCACGCTGGGGCGTTTCAAACCGGCATTCCACAGTTCCGTCCTCCCTTTCCCGGATCAGACAGGGGGCACCCTTGTGGCTGTACCGGATCTTGGCCATGACCCGGCGCTCCTTGCCATGAAGGCCGTCCTCCGCCATCCAGTTAAGTCTGCCGCAGATCAGGAAATCAGAAAACACGTCCTCCCCGTTTCCGATGACCACCTCATTGGTCTCCGGACGGATCTCAGTGACAAATACCGGATGGCCCATGGAAAGGTTCAGCCCCTTTCTCTGGCCCACTGTATAGTGGGTGATCCCCCTGTGGCGGCCCAGGATCTTCCCGTCCTTATCCACAAAGCTTCCGGCCCCCGGCACCTCCTTAGCCGACCGCTCGATGAAGGCCGCGTAGTCGTTATCCGGGATGAAGCAGATTTCCATGCTGTCCTTTTTCTTTGCCACAGAAAGCCCCATATCCTCTGCCATCCGGCGGATCTCTTCCTTTGTAAAGTCCCCCACCGGCATCAGGGTCCGCGCAAGCTGGTCCTGGGTCAGGTTATAAAGGGCATACGTCTGGTCCTTTTGGGCCGTTACAGAATTTCTTACCGTATACCGCCCGTTGGGCAGCCTGAGGATCCGGGCGTAATGGCCGGTGGCGATGTAGTCTGCCCCGATCTCCATGCTCCTGGATAAAAGTGCCTCCCATTTCACATACCGGTTGCAGGCGATGCACGGGTTGGGCGTCCTTCCGTGAAGATACTCGTCCACAAAGTAATCCATCACCGAGGCCTTGAATTCCTTCCGGAAATTCATCACATAATACGGGATCCCCAGGCTCCAGGCCACCTTCCGGGCGTCCTCCACGGCGCTCAGACCGCAGCAGCCCCCGTTTTCCGCGGCTATTTCCGGATCCTCGTCCTGCCAGATCTGCATGGTCACTCCGATCACATCATAGCCCTGTTCCTTTAAAAGGCAGGCGGCGACCGAAGAATCGACGCCGCCGGACATGCCTACTACTACTTTTTTTCCCATTCCTTAATATTCCTCGTCCTCATCGTGCTCGCTGATATCGGACTTGGGCTTTTCCAGCCCCTGGATCTCAATGCCGTGCTTTTCCGCATAGTCCCACAGAGCCGCATGGATCGCCTCCTCCGCCAGCAGGGAGCAGTGTACCTTCACCGGCGGAAGGCCGTCCAGGGCCTCCATTACCGCCTTATTGGTCACCTTCATGGCCTCCTCGATGGTCTTTCCCTTTACCATTTCCGTGGCCATACTGCTGGTGGCCACAGCCGCGCCGCAGCCGAAGGTCTTAAACTTACAGTCCCGGATCACATGGGTCTCATCATCGATGTCCAGGTAGATGCGCATGATATCTCCGCATTTTGCGTTTCCCACAGTTCCTACGCCGCTGGCGTTCTCGATCTCTCCCACGTTTCTCGGATGCTCAAAATGGTCCATTACTTTATCTGAATACATATATTTTTCTCCTTTTCTCTCCTGGTTTTCCGGTCTACTGGTTTTCTTTCTTTTCTCTGCTCTTTACGAAATCCTCGTAAAGGGGAGACATGGAACGGAGCCGTTCCACGATCTGCTTCAGCTGGTCTACCGTATAATCGATATCCTCCCTTGTGGTCTCTCCGCTCAGGGTCAGCCGCAGCGAGCCGTGGGCGATCTCATGGGGCAGTCCGATGGCCAAAAGCACATGGGACGGGTCCAGGGAGCCCGAGGTGCACGCCGAACCGGAGGAGCCGCAGATCCCGGCCATGTCTAACATGATCAGCAGGGACTCGCCCTCGATGAACTGGAAGGAGAAGTTGGCGTTGTTGGACAGTCTCTGGGACGGATGGCCGTTGAGCCGCACATACGGGATCTCCGTCATGACTCTGTGGATCAGATGGTCCCTGAGCTCCGTCTCTCTCTTTTTCGTTTCCTCCATGGATGCCATGGAGAGCTCCACAGCCTTTCCAAGGCCCACGATCCCCGGTACATTTTCCGTACCGGCCCGGCGCTTTCTCTCCTGCGCTCCGCCGTGGATAAAGGAACGCAGCTTCAGCCCCTTCCGGATATAAAGGAAGCCCACGCCCTTGGGGCCGTTGAACTTATGGGCGCTGGCGCTCAGCATATCGATATGGAGCTCATCCACGTTGATGGGTTCATGGCAGTAGGCCTGGACTGCATCCGTATGGAACAGGATGCCATGCTCCTTCGCCACCTCTCCGATCTCCCGGATGGGCTCGATGGTGCCGATCTCATTATTGGCGAACATCACGGAAATCAGGATCGTATCCGGACGGACCGCCTTTTTCAATGCATCTATGCTTACCGTCCCGTTTTCATCCACCGGAAGATACGTTACCTCATACCCCAGCGCTTCCAGGTACTGGCCGGTGTGGAGGACTGCATGATGCTCGATCTGTGTTGTGATAATGTGCTTCCCTTTGGAGGCATAGGCCTCGGCCGCCGCCTTTAACGCCCAGTTATCGGCTTCTGTTCCGCCGTTGGTGAAATAGATCTCATTTTCACGGGCGCCCAGGGATCCTGCGATCACTTCTCTTGTGTGGGCCATTGCCTTTTTGCACGGTGTGGAAAAATCGTACACCGAAGATGGATTTCCGTAATGCTCCGTAAAATACGGGAGCATCGCCTCCACCACCTCTGGGCGCACCCGGGTAGTGGCTGCGTTGTCAAGATAAATTACCTTCTTCATAAATCCGCCTTTCCGTAAATACAGGTTAAAAGCCTCATCTACTATATGTTTTTATTTCTGCCCCCCGTTCCCGGAGGCTATTCTACATTATATATGATACCCTCCGGTTTTTTCAACCGATATTGGCAGATTTAAGAAAAAAATAATAATATCGAGAATCATTTTCACATATACTGTGGCAAATCTTCTCCCTGCGGAGCGCACCATGCATGACTATTTAAAAAAACACACCCTGGCGGCCGGCGCCCTGATCCTCACTCTGACGGGCTTTGCATCCAGGATCCTTGGGTTTTTCTATCGTATTTTCCTGTCCCGCACCATCGGAGCCGAGGGACTGGGCATTTATCAGATGGTCTTCCCGGTTTACGGGATCTGTTTTTCCGTCTGCGCCGGCTCCATCCAGACGGCCATCTCCCGGTTCACGGCCGCCGACCGGAACCAGGCAAAAAAAACGCTCCTCACGGGATTTATCATTTCCTTTACTCTGGCCCTGGGACTGGCTGCCGTTATTACCCGGTTTTCCGGTTTCCTGGCAGACCGGGTTCTGATGGAGCCCCGCTGCGCCCCCCTGCTTCCGGCCATGGCCCTGGCCATTCCATGTACATCGGTCCACGCCTGCTTATGCGGCTGGTACTACGGAAAGGAACAGGTGCAGGTCCCGGCCTTTTCCCAGCTGGTGGAGCAGTGCATCCGTATTTTCACAGTTTTTCTCGTTGTACGGATCTGGAACGACCAGGGACGTCCAGTGACGGTCCTGGTGGCTGTGGCAGGCCTTGTGGCAGGAGAAGCCGGCTCTGCCCTTTTTACGCTGCTGTCCTTTCTCCTTTTCGGGAGCAGAAAAAAAGACGGGCCAGCCGTCTTTGGCCACCCCGTCATTTCCTCCTTCCGCACAGCGGCAGTCCCACTCATGGCCATGGCCCTGCCTCTCATGGGAAACCGGCTGGTAATGAACGTCCTCCAGAGCCTGGAGGCCATTCTGATCCCCAGCCGTCTGGAGCTTTCCGGTCTTTCCCGGTCCCAGTCCCTGAGCCTCTACGGCGTCCTCACGGGCATGGCCATCCCCTTCGTCATGTTTCCCTCCGCCATTATAAATTCCCTGGCTGTGGTCCTGCTTCCTTCGGTGGCCCGCCACCAGTCCCTGGGAAACCGCGCCGGGATCCTGAAAAACATTGCCATGTCCTTCCGGTACAGCTCCTATATGGGGATCCTCTGCATCGGGATCTTCACATGCTTCGGACACTCCCTGGGACTCCAGGTATTCCGGAGCGCCGAGGCCGGCAGCTTTATCTCCATCCTCGCCTGGCTCTGCCCCTTTCTTTATCTTGCCACCACCATGGGCAGTATCCTGAACGGCCTGGGAAAGACCTCCGTTACCTTTTTCCATAACCTGATCTCCCTTCTGGTACGCCTGGCCTTTGTTTTTTTCGGGATCCCCCGGGCCGGGATCCGGGCCTGCCTCTGGGGAATGCTGGCCGGAGAGCTGATCCTGTCCCTCCTCCATCTGCACTCCCTAAGGAAGCTGGTCCATTACGTCCCCAACGCCTGGGAGGTGATCGTAAAACCGGCGTTCTGCCTGACAGCGGCCCTGGGGATCTACTCCCTGTTCCCGGACCCTCTGCCCCTGCCCGGCATCCTGCCTCCCTTTTTTATGACCATCCTCCAGATCGGGCTGGTCTGCACCGGATACCTGCTGCTCCTTCTGCTGTTCCACAACAGCCCGGATCACTCGTCAAATTCCACGGTCACATAAAAGCCCCGGTCGTTTTCCACGATCCTTTTTACCACTCCCTGGCGGCTTTTTAAGCGCTCGCTGAACTTAAAAAGCCCCGACATGGCCACTGCCGGCTCGATCATGTAGTTGACATTCACCGGCGTCACCGATTCACTCACTTCCACGGTCTGGCCCTCCTCCACCAGGCCGGGCCGTTCCATTTTAAAAACGATCTCTCTCATTCTTCATCCGTCCTTTCCCTGCTGCGCCTGCATAATAACATACAAGCAAAAATACGGGCCGGGAGGGCCCTTCTCCTGCCCCTTCCCAGCCCGTCCTTCTGTTTTCCGTCCTCTATTTTCCCTCGTAAACGATCGCTGACTCCACGTCGTAGCCAGCCAGCTTCTCCCGGCCCTTAAGGCCTGCCAGCTCCATGACAAAGCAGATCTTCACCACCTGGCCGCCCAGCCTTTCCACCAGCTTTGCAATGGCCTCCACCGTGCCTCCGGTGGCGATCAGATCGTCGATGATGACCACCCTCTGGCCGGGCCTGATGGAATCTGCGTGCATCTCAATGGTCCCTGTTCCGTATTCCAGGGCATAGTCCATGGAAACCGTCTCTCTCGGCAGCTTCCCAGGCTTTCTGGCCAGGATAAAGGGCTTATGAAGCTCATACGCCACGGGCATACCAAAAATAAAGCCCCGGGACTCGGCCCCCACGATCACATCAAACTCCACGTCCTTCAGCATTTCCAGAAGCTGGTCGATGGCCAGGTGAAGGCCCTCGCCATCCTGCAAAATAGACGTCACATCCCTGAAAATGATCCCGGGACTGGGAAAGTCCGGGATGCTGATCACATAATCTTCCAGTTTTTTCATTGTACCTTTCGTCCTTTCCGGGGACTTTCTGCGGCCTGCCCGCCGGTCCCGCCTGCTACGCCTTATCATAGCACAATTCATTTTCCCTGACAACCGGCATATTCTCCGGCATGTCCCCATATAATGTCTGCGGGGGCGTTTCCTTCCCAGGCCGCACGGGGCCGGGGAGCTCTGCCCCGGAATCCTCTGGAGGAGAGTGTATGTCATGAAACCGTTCCACATAACGAAAGCATCCGTTGTCATTGCACTGCAGCTTCTGGTCCTGTCCTTTCTCACTCTTTCCCTGGGCTTTAAAAGCCGGGAAGCGGCCTCGGAAACCTATTTCCTTTCGAAACAGGAAGCAGAACCGGATGGATCGCCCGGGGAGGAGAAAAAAAAGGATTTCATCCGCTGGGTGGATTTTACAATCCCGGCCGAGGTCATGGAAAAGGCCTTCCGCCTGGATATCAACACCTGCCAGGCTCCGGTCCGCCTGGACTGGATCGAGCTCCTGGCGTTTCTCGGCGCACGATACGGCGGCGACTTTTCCAGATTCCGGCAGGCGGATCTGGATTCCCTGGCCGAGGCCTTAAAAAACGGCGCCTCCATCGAGGAGCTGACCAGCGGCATGAAATATTATTCCTATTATAAGGAAGCCTACGGCGCTGTCCTGGGCGGCATGGTGGGCTATTTTGAGCAGGAGACTGCGCCAAAAGAGACCGCCGCAGAAGGAGCCGGCTCCGGCGCTCCAGCCGCCCCATCCGGAGCCTGGGTCACCAAATACGGGCTCAAGGCCTTTTCTCCCATTGCCAGGGACTTTCCGTACAGCGACTACGATGACTTCGGAGCTTCCCGCTCCTACGGCTACAAGCGGCGCCATCTGGGCCATGACATGATGGGCCAGGTGGGAACTCCCATCATCGCCGTGGAATCCGGCACCGTGGAGGCCCTGGGCTGGAACCAGTACGGAGGCTGGCGCATCGGTATCCGCAGCTTCGATAAAAAGCGGTATTACTACTACGCCCACCTGCGGAAAAACTATCCCTACCAGAGCTGCCTTTCCGAAGGCAGCGTGGTCACCGCCGGAGATGTGATCGGCTACCTGGGCCGCACCGGATACAGCGCCACAGAAAACACCAACAACATCGACACGCCCCATCTCCACTTCGGCCTCCAGCTGATCTTTGACGAATCCCAGAAGGAGGGAAACAATGAAATCTGGATCGACTGCTACGAGCTGGTAAAATTCCTGCGGATGAACCAGAGCCAGGTGGCAAAGGTGGAAGGCACCAAGGAATGGGAACGGGTCTATGACCAGCGGGAACCGGAGGAAGGCAGGACCGCGAATGAGTAGGCGCAGAAACGGGCCTCAGCAGTCTCCCCGCTTAATGGCTTCCACCTGCTCCACCACCAGTCTTACATAATCGCCCAAAGGCAGATCCTGACAGCCCACCACGAAATGCTGGCACCGGTTCACCGGGATCAGCACCTTTTTCGCCTCGCTCTGGCCCAGGGCCACCGCCATCCTCGGAGTGATCTCGCCCATCAGGGAATCTGCAATGACGATGCCCATGGGACCGATGATGATGTCTGCCCTGCGGCTTCCCACAATGGCCGGGTTCTCTCCCGTGGCTCCGGCATCCGCTCCGGCCTTCAGCATGGCGGCAGTGGCGATGCTGTTGGTGCCGATGGCCAGGATCTCATCCTCCGGGAACCGTCTCCGGATCTGCTCCACCACACTTTTTCCCATGCGGCCGCCCTGGCCGTCCATTACCATGATCGTCATATCCCTGTTCCTCTCTTTCCTGCTTTTAAAATTTTCTGCTTCCGCCGCCATGGCTCCGCCCGCTGGAGGACCGGTGGGTGGTGCTGCGGCCGCCGGAGGAAAGACTCCTGCTCCCGCCGCTCCTTCCGCTGCCGCTGCGGCGGTCCTGGGAGGCGATCACCTGCTGGGTCACATAGCTGCCGATCAATAGATCCGTCACCCGGCTCCCAAGACGGAAAGCGCTGTCCTTCCGGTAGGAAAGCTTAAAATTGGCCTCCATCCGGCTCTCCTCATCCCGCATATTATACTCTCTCACAACGCCCAGTACAGCGAATCCGCCGCAGGCAGCCGCAGCCGCCAGGGCAAACAGCGCTTCATACCAGCGCACCGACCGGTAACGGCTGACCTTTCCTGTTTCCGAGTCATAATTGTACTGGTCCGCGGCGATCCCGTTTTCAAAACAGATCTTCAGATCCTCCACAAACACTCCTGCCGCCTGGTAATACTCCCCGGCTGCGGCATAGCCGTACATATCGTCCAGCACCGCTTCGATCCGGCTGTCCGTCAGATACCGCACCATCTTCCCTTGCGTGGAGATACACAGCTCCCGGTTGTCCATGTCGATCAGAAGAAGCGCCCCGTCGTGGCCGCTTCCCGTACCAAAGCCGTGAGCCTCATAAAAATCGTCCGCATAGGCCTGGGCAGAGCCGGGATTTTCCTCTGCGGTCACCACCGCCGCATCCATATCCATCTTTTCCCGGAGGGCATCAATGGCCTGCTGGAGCTCTTCCTCCTCTTCCTCCAGGAAAAGCTCTGCCTGATCAAAGACCCTGACGTCTCCCGCCTCCTCCCCGGAGCCCGCGGCCTGGACGGTCATACCCAGTCCGTTCCCGGCATTCCCAGGGATCCCAAAGACCATAAACGCCGCCAGGCCCAGGACTCCCATCCATTTTTTCATCCTCACAGAAACCAACCTCCGATCATAAGCGCTGCAAGCACCGGGAAAAATACGCCGAAGAACAGGGCTGTCAGCTTCCTTTTATCCACCGGAAGCCGGCCCCAGATCTTCCCTGTCTGTCCGTTCATGGCAAAATAGTACGTTTTCCCCCCGGCCCTGTGGCCATAGGTCAGCACCCACACCGGAAGAAGGGCATACTGCCACCGGGGGGACCGGATCTCCATGGAGGAATCCTTTATATGAACGGTGCTGTATGTATCCATGGAGGAACGGATCCGGTCCAGGGTGTACTGCTTTACCTCCTGCTCCGCCTCGTCTGCAAAGCTCCCGCCGTCCATATCCCGTCTTTCCGCCTGAAATCCCGATAGATATCCCATCTGGAAGGGCAGAAGCTTTTCCATATCAAAGGGCAGGACGCCTTCCACCAGCTCCTTGTTGCTCTTTTTTAAGGCATTTCTTGTTAAATTTTTAACTTCCAGCGTACCGGCCCGCTCCACCTGGTATTTTTTATGCTCTGTGTACCTGGTCCGGCCGGAAACCCAGGTGCGCCGTTCTTCCGCCTCGGCCTCTGCACGGCCGTCCACCTGACAGCTGTAAATAAGGTAGGGGAAGTAGATCCCCGACAGCTTTTCGATCTGGTCCCTGGAGAAAAAATCCCCTGGCACAAACTTCTTTTTCCCGATCCAGCTTAAAAACCGGGATGTGGCCTCCTTTTTATCAATGGCAAAGGGGAGGATAAAGTCCGGCATATCCGCCCCCGAAAGACGGCCGGAAAAAACCACCGGATTATGGCAGTAATAGCAGAAGGATGCCGCCGTGGTGGCATCGGTGACGATCTGGGCCCCGCAGCTGGGGCAGGTGTAAACGGACGCCTCCCCATCCTCCATAGGCTGAGACAGGGCCGACTTCTGGGGAACCGCCTCTTCTTCCTCCGGAGAAGCGGCCGTTTCCTCCAGCCGCTTCATTTCCTCTTCCGTAAACTCCGAAAGACAATATTCACATTTCAGCTTCTGGGAATCCGGGTCAAAAACCAGGCCGCCGCCGCAGTTGGGACATTTATAAGACATCAGCGCCATATACTCACATCCTCCGTCCCTACTGTCTCGGTCTTCCGCACTCGGAGCAGAATTTCCCCGTATTAACAGAGCCGCAAACACAGGTCCAGGCTGTCGGAGCAGGCTTCGGGGATCCGCATTCGGGGCAGAACCTTCCTGTGTTCACGCTGCCGCAGGCACAGGTCCAGGTCTGACCGGCAGACCCATTCCGGCCGTCCCCCGGCGCTCCCCCCTGAAGGCCTCCGGCGCTCTGGCTGCCTCCTGGAATTCCGCCTGGGACATTTCCAGCGCCCTGTCCGTACATTCCACTTCTCCCCTGGCTCATCATTTCCATCTGCCTTGTGTTGGCCGCCGAGGCCGCGCCCATGAAGCCTCCTCCGCTCTGCATTCCGATCCCCATGCCCATGAAGCCCGCCAGGCTTCCGTTGGGATTGGAGCCCGCCGCGTTTAAGCCTTCCGCGATCTGCCCCTGGACGTATCCCTCCCGGATGGACGGATCGCTCAGCATGGCTCCCCGGTTTCTTAAGTTGATCAGCTTCTGGGATTCCTCATCATAGGAAATACTTCCAATGCCAACGGCCTGGATCTCCATGCCTCTCAGCTGGTTCCATTCCTCATCCAGGACACTGGCCATATACCGGCCCAGCTCCCGGCCCTTGGAGGCCACAAAGGAAATCCGGATCCCGTCGGCCGACATCTGGTTGATGGCCGTCTGGAATGCCTCCATATATTCATTGAGATACTGCTCATTGATCTCGTCCATCTCCACATGGTCCGTATTCTTCGGGATCACCTCCCCGTAAAATTTCAGGGGATCCGTGATCTTCACAGAATACGTCCCGTGGGCCCGGAGGAACAGCTCCGCATTATAAAAGCTGTCAAAATAGTTCACCGGCGTCCTGGTGCCGAATTTCAGCCCCTTGATTTCCTGGAGATTGATGTAATAGACCCTCTGCTCCCCATAGGTCTGGCCGCCGAAACGGATCCGGTCGAAGGACTCTCTTAACGCCTCTCCGAACTGGCCGTTGAACAGGGACGGAGCCATGGAATTATTGACGGTGTAATATCCCTCTTCTGCCGTATAATCCACAACCCTTCCTCCGTCCACCAGCATCATGAACTGATTGGGATAGACCCGGATCCTGGAGCCGTTGGACACGACTCCCGGCGTTCCTTTTGTATTCTGGCCCCTCCGGGTGGGAACGCCCGCGGAAAATACGGTCTGGTCCCCCATGTTCCCCGGTTCGATGACCTCCAGCCACTGGTCTGCAAAAGCTCCTCTTACGGCATCTGCCGCCGCTTTGATGATTCCCATAGATCCTCTTCCTCCTTACACTTGGTTTTCCTGCGGTCAGTCTTCCGTTCTCAGGGAACGCAAAAGCCCGATCTCTCTTTTATAGCCCTCCAGATCATTGGGCGTTTCCAAACAGAAGGGAAGCGTCCGGAGCGCCGGATGGTTTATCACCCGTACCAGGGCGTCCAGGCCGATATGGCCCTCTCCGATCCTTGCGTGGCGGTCCTTCCTGGCCCCCATAGGATTCATACTGTCGTTTAAATGGATGGCCTTCAGTCTGGATAAGCCTACGATCCGGTCAAATTCCGTTAAAACGCCGTCCAGATCTCCCGCAATATCGTATCCTCCGTCCCAGACGTGGCAGGTATCCAGGCATACTCCCATTTTCTCTGAAAGCTCCACCCGGTCCAGGATCTCCCTGAGCTCCTCGAACCGGCTCCCCACCTCGCTGCCTTTTCCGGCCATGGTCTCCAAAAGGACCACGGTGGACTGCTCCGGCTTAAGGATCTCGTTCAGCGTCTCAGCGATCAGCCGGATCCCGGCTTCCGTTCCCTGCTTCACATGGCTTCCGGGATGGAAATTGTAAACATTCCCCGGCGTATGCTCCAGCCTGGCCAGATCGTCGGCCATGGTGTTTCTGGCAAACTCCCGGACCTTTTCATCAGCCGAGCAGGCGTTTAAGGTATAGGGCGCATGGGCCACCAGGGTTCCCAGCCCCTTTTCTTCCTTAAGCTTTAAAAATACCCGGATATCATCCAGATCCAGGGCCTTTACGCTGCTGCCCCGGGGATTTCTCGTAAAGAACTGGAATGTGGTGGCTCCGATCCGCTCGGCATCGTTTTCCATGGCCGTAAAGCCCTTGGAGCAGGATAAATGGCACCCGATATAAAACATGGCTCCCTCCCTATTTCTTCTCGTTTTTCAAAGGATTTAAAAAATACACGGCCCCCCGTACCAGCCCGGCTGAAACTGCGGTCTGGAGCAGGATGCTGATCGGGATCCAGTGCCGGATCACAAAATCCTCCGGTCCGTTTCCAAGGAACCGGTGGATGGAGATTTCCGCGATCCCGCCCGTCACCTGCTTCCCGATAATTTCTCCGAAGGTGGCCAGAGGATTTAAAAGCAGCAGGTACACCGCGCTTCCGGACGAAGCCGCCGGACGCACCTGCCCCAGCTGGTAGGCCTCTTCCGCGATCTGCATCTGGGACATATTAAGAAGGAAAACGTTCAGCATGTATGTGCCTACCACCACCATCAGAAGGATCCCATAGGTACATACGTTGGAAAAGGTAGACCGGCGCATGAGCGCTGAGGAAAAGATCCCTATGCCTCCGCAGAAAAGCGCCGTCACCAGGAAGCACACCATTAAAAGCGTCAGATCCATCAGGTCCACGCTGCCGTACACAAAGGTCAGCAGCAGGATGGGAAAGCTGGAGACGATCAGCACCATCAGCTGGCTTAAGGCGGAAAAAAGCTTTCCCGTCACAATGTCCTTCGGCGTCATTTTTGTGGTAAACAGAAGCTCCAGGGTCTGGCGTTCCCGCTCGCCGCTGATGCTGCCGGAGGTCAGCGCCGGCATGATAAACATTAAAAGCAGGAATTCCAGGGTCGCCACAAAGGCGTACAGCTGGAGAAAGCTGGAATACTGGACCGTGGCGGAGATCCGCACCTGGGCCACGGCAGAATACATATTGAGAAGTGCCACCACCGCCAGGATCCCGTTGAAGACCATGATGATCAAGGGCATCCTGAAGCTCCTGGCCCGCACGGTCACTTCTCTTTTATAAACAGGATTACTCTTCACTGCTAAGCACCACCCTTCCCTTATCATGGCTTGTGATCTGCATGAAGATACTCTCCAGATCTCCCTGCTCCCGGATAAATCCGCTGACCGGGATCCCGGCCTCTATGAGGCTGTATAAAAGCTCTGCCTCCGCCTCCCGGCCCCCATGGAAATTGACGATGATATCATCGTCCCGGATGGCGATGGTCTGGACCCTGGGATCCTTTTTTAGGATTCCAATGGCCGTCCGGCTCTCTCCGCAGATCCGGATCAGCAGCGGATTGGAATCGTTGACCTTCCTGAGGATCTCCGCCATGTTTCCCGAAAGGACGATCTTTCCGGCGTCGATGATCCCGATGTCCGTACACATCTGGGACAGCTCTGAAAGGATGTGGGAGCTGACCAGGATCGTCTTTCCCTCGGCGCAAAGCTCCTTCAGCATCTCCTTGAACTCCATCCGGGTCCTGGGATCCATGCCGGAGGTAGGCTCGTCCAGGATCAGAAGGCCTGGATCATGGATCAGTGCCCTGGCCAGGCAGAGTCTCTGCTTCATTCCCCGGGACAGGCTGTCCACAAAAAAATCCGCCCGGTCAGACAGCTTCACCTGCTCCAGAAGCTCCTCGCACCGTTTCCGTCCCACCAGGCCCGAAAACCCGTAGCAGGAGGCAAAAAATTCCATGTATTCCCGCACCTTCAGATTGTCGTACATCCCGAACTCGTCCGGCACATAGCCAAACCGTTCCTTTGCCTCCTCCCGGAACCGCAGGGCGTCCTTTCCGCAGATCTCCACCGATCCCTCGTCCGGCTTTAAGAGTCCCGCCATGATCTTGATGGCTGTGGTCTTCCCGGCTCCATTGGGGCCCACAAAGCCGTAAAGAGCCCCCTCCTCCACCTCCATATCCAGTCCCCGGAGAGCCTCAAAATTTCCAAATTTCTTTTTTAATCCATGGATCTTCAGCATCAGCGTTTCCTCCCTGTCACCACGGGCACAGGCAGCAGCGACGTGACTCCCGAGGAGTTCTCCTCTCCCGCCATATACTTTACCACCAGACTGTTTTCTGCGGACAGATAGGGAGCCAGCACGCTTTCCGTAAACGCGCCTCCGGACAGGTCCACCAGATCATAATTCTTTGTCTCATTGTTGTAAAAATATACCTCGCCCCCGAACTGCCTGATATAATAAAAATCCTCGCCGCTGAAAAAGTCCGGGGATATGAAGGTGAAGCCCACCTTTTCCACGTCCAGATCCATTCCCAGGAAGTATTCCACCGTCACCGGCTCCGTGCCGTAAATTGAAAGGCCGTCGCTTCCGTAGCTCCCGTTTCCGGAAACCACCTGCTGGGGATTATATAGTCCGCTCCTCCATACGCTCCCGTTCTTTTCAGCCGTCAGAGGCAGCTCCTCTGTATAAAGGACCTGCCCATCCGCCGCCTGGCCGTCGGGCGAGATCCAGTTCCAGATCCCCTGCTCCGGTCCCAGAGCGGAAAATCTTGCGCCGGAAACGTAGGAGCCCCCATAGTTCTGATCCAGATACCAGCCGTAGAGGCTTCTCCGGTCTGTGTTCCGCAAGCGCTCCTCATCGTCCAGCTCCTTCCCTTCCGTATCCTTCTCGACCATCCACTGGGCCGCCAGATAGGTCATGTTCACCGGCCAGTTCAGGACCGGCTCTTCCTTGAGCTCCCGTACCTCCCCCGGCTCCAGGCCTCCCAGAGGATATACCTGTCCGTAAAAGAAAACAGCTCCGTCCGTCAGAGGAAACTCATAGCCGTTCCGGATATAGCCCGAAAGCTTTCCCTCAAACAGGCGCAGATCTCCCTCGATCCCTCCCGGAAATGTTTTTACTCCCCTGGACTCCAGCTTAAAATATCTGGGATCAAAGGCCCTGGACCGGCTGGCCGAAAGAACCGCAGTCTCCTCCTCCCGGGTGATCTTCACGTCAGCCGTCCGTTTCCCGTCAAAGGCCTGGACCGGCGGCTCCTCGTACTGGCTGGATCTGGTCAGGGGCGTGATCTCATACTCCGCAGGCACACGGAGGGAAAAGGGCCGGCTGTCCGGTGTCCGGATGTCTAAAAATGTGGTTTCCTCCACCGTATCCCCGGAAACATCCAGCACCGTGGCCAGCGTATAGAATTCCGACGTAAAGCGGGTACCCGTTCCCAGCAGGTAAATGACGGCCGAGGCCGCTGCTGAGGCAGCCACCACAGAAACGCCGTAATACCGGCTCAGCTCCTTTTTCTTCAGAAACAGATACAGCCCCGGCCCCGCCGCTAAGATATAAGCCGATGCCACGGCCATATAAATGGGAAGTTTTGGAAGCCGGTCCACGCTGCCGGTGCTCACCAGATTCTGGGCGCTCCAGTAATCGTCGCTCCGGCCGTAGGAGCTGTAATAGTAAAGCTGGGAAACCGCCTCCTGGCCCAGGGCCTTTGTCAGAAGCTCCACCGCACAGCCAGGGTTTTTCTCTGCGAATTCCTGGATCTCGCCCAGATTATAGGAAAAAAATCCGATTTTCCCCTTCCCGCGGCTGGAAACCGTCAGAAGGGGCGTTCCATCCCCTTCCATGACCACCTTTCCTCCGGGTACGGAAAGCTCCGTGCATGCCAGGTCCACCCGCGCATCCTCGGGAGAATCCTGGGCGTATTCCACGCCCAGACCCACATTTTTTTTCTCGCAGCCCAGGATCTTAACGCCATCCAGCTCCTCCAGGAGCCCCTTAAGTTCCTCCTCTGCCTCCGGTCCCGTTCCCAGCAGCAGGGTTCCTCCCCGGTCCACCCATTCAAAAACAGCCGTTCTCTGATCCTCTGAGAGCGCTTCCGTCCGGCAGCCGTTGACCAGGAGGATGTCCAGCAGCTCCAGCCCCCTGGCATCGGAGGGCAGGAGTTTCTGATCCAGCAGGAGCAGTCTGGAGTCTACCATCCCGTACTCCAGATGGACGCCGTCCAGATACGAAAGCTCCCCGCCGTTGTCCGTCAGGGCTCCGATCACCAGTCTCCCCATGTCCCTGGACACGTCAAAGGAAAGGAACCTGGAATCCAGCTCCTTTCCCTTTTCATCGCAGAGGGCCACATAAATCCCGCTGCTCTTCTGTCCCAGAGGCACATAGATCTCCTTATTTTCCGTTTCCGCCAGCTTCACAGAAACCGGAAAGCTGTACTGATAGACCTCGTCTCCGCCGTCAGACCCGCTTTCCAGGGTCTTTACGCTGACTGTACCGTTAAAAGGGGCCTCTGACTGGCCGTAAAGCGTAACGACAAGGGGGATATGGCTCCCAAACTTTCCCATATCCCCGTAGACTGCGGATACCTCCATGGATACCGGCGCTCCGTCCCCTGCCCATGCCGGGCTTCCCGGGAGCAGCAGCGCAAAAACCAGTGCCAGGAGCACTCTGACGCTTCTTTTTCCCATATATTTCATCCTATCGTTCTGAAATTTTCTCTGTTCACATCAAAATTAACCTTCAGCTTTACCTGGAACACCGTGCCGTTTAAATCACTGGTGACGGAGATGGTCCCTCCGTGCATATCCACGATATTTTTTACGATGGCCAGGCCCAGACCCGTTCCTCCTGTGGCCGTGGACCGGGACTGCTCCACCCGGTAAAACTTATTGAAGATCAGATGCAGCTCTCCCTCCGGGATCACATATCCATAGTTCACCACGGAAACCGATACCACTTCCTCCTCCGCCTCGATCTTCACCAGGACCTTTTTTCCCTCGGCCCCGTATTTAATGGCGTTGTTGATCAGGTTGTCAAACAGCCTGGCCAGGAGATTTCCGTCGGCGGTGATCTCCAGGGAGGGCACGTTGCTGGTCAGCTCATAGGTAAGCCCCTTATCGGCAAAGCTGGGATAAAACTCCTCCAGAAGCTGTCCCAGGAGCTTTACGATATCCACCCGGCTCACATGCATGGCGATCTTTCCGCAGTTCATTTTTGTAAAGCCGAACAGATCCTCTATGAGCTTTTCCAGGCGCTTGGCCTTGGTATAGGCGATATCGATATATTTCTGGCGCATCTCCTCCTCCATGGGCACGCCCCTGGAAAGCAGCTCCAGATACCCGATGATGGAGGTCAGCGGCGTTCGGAGATCGTGGGCCACGTTGGTGATCAGCTCATTCTTCGTCCGCTCCGACTCCCTCTCCTTATCCATCAGCTCCCGGATATCGGCCTCCATCCGGTTCAGGCTGGCCGCCATCATGGCAAACTCGTCGTCTCCCTCCACCTCCACCTGGATGTTCAGATCCCCCTCAGAGATATTCTGGATGGCCGCAGCGATCTTGCCTATGTACTTGATGGACTTTCTCTGCAAAAGAAGAAAGGTCAGGGAAAAAATCCCGATTCCGGCAATCACATAGAGGACCGTGGTGGCGGTCCCCATCCGGAAGATCTTAAGCACAGGGGAAAGGCTTCCCCGGGTCTTCTCCAGATAGCTGACGATCATATCCACGTTGGCGATCAGGAAGATCTCCACCAGGCACGCCACCAGGGTGCTGTACAGGATATTGACCAGTACCTGTCCGTAAAACCGTCTGCTGAAATCACTTTTCAATTTTATAGCCTACCCCCCAGACTGTGGTAATGATCTTGTTCTGTCTGGTATCCTCCTTCATCTTTCCGCGGAGACGGCGGATATGTACCATGACCGTATTATTGGCCTCATATACCTTCTCGTTCCAGACCTTTTCAAAGATCTCATCGGTGCTGAACACCCGTCCCGGATTGGATGCCAGAAGATAAAGGATATCAAACTCAATGGGCGTCAGCTTGATCTCCTCTCCGTACACGACCACCCTATGATTGTCCTTGTTGATGGAGAGCCCCTTGATATTGATCTCATTCTTTGCGGTCTGCCCCATGTTCCGGTTGGGATTCAGCTGGGTGTACCGTCTCAGCTGGGACTTGACCCTGGCCGTCAGCTCCAGAGGATTAAAGGGCTTCACCACATAATCGTCTGCCCCGGTCCCCAGGCCCAGGATCTTATCCAGATCCGTGGACTTGGCGCTCAGCATGATAATGGGGATATTATTGGTCTCCCGGATCTTCCGGCACATCTCCAGTCCGTCCATCCCCGGCATCATGATATCCAGGAGCACCAGATGGATCTCCTCCTTATCCAGGATCTCCAGCCCGTCCAGGGCATTGTTGGCCTTAAATACTTTATATCCGTCGCTGACCAGGTAGATCTCCACCAGGTCTGCGATCTCTTTTTCGTCATCCACAACGAGAATATTGATCTGATCCATGAAACATCCTCCTCTGTCCGTTATATATGCTCCATCATACCATACTTTGATCACTTTTGCCTTACTTTTTTGTGGAAAAAACGGGAAGGAGCCATTACTCCTTCCCGTCGCCGCGGCGGATCTCCTCGATTTCCCGGGCCAGCTCCTTTATACTGCTGATCAGGGGATCGAAGGCCCCGTATTCATAAAATTTAATAAAGATCAGTCCAACGGGCACCGCCAGGATCATGCCTGCCAGCCCGCGGATCCTGTATCCCAGAAACAGAAAGAACAGGGTGGTCAGCGGCGGAAGTCCCATGCTGTCGCCTACGATCTTAGGCTGGATGATCTGCCGTACTGCCTGGGACAGGATATAAAGGAGCCCCAGACCCGCAGCATAGGCGAAGTCCCCGGTGAACAGTTTCACTGCCGCCCAGGGGATCAGCACCGTTCCCGTACCGAACATGGGAAGAAAGTCCAGAACCGCAATGGCCACCGCCAGAACCGCCCAGTAATGAACGCCCAGGATCATAAGACCGGCCATGAGCACCAGGGCCACCACAAACATGATCTTAAACTGGGCCAGGAAATAGCCGCCGATGACCGTCCGCACATCCTTTTTAATGAGCCCCATATACCGCTTTACCGCCTCCGGCATCACGTCCTTTATCCTCTGGACGATCACATCGTGCTCCGCCAGAAACAGGTAGGAGGACAGCAGGACCACAATGGTGTGTACCAGCACATCCGGCAGGGTCCTGGCCACGGCTCCTCCGGCAGAGGCCGCCAGATCCTGGAGAAAGCCGCCGATGTACGTTCCCAGCTGCTCGATGACCCGGCCGAAGGTATCCTTTATCTCCGGCGGCAGGAACGTAAGGACCTGCTCCAGCTCCCCATAGGCCGCCGTCACATCCTCCTGGACCTCCGCATAAAGCCCCGGCAGGGCCCGCACAAACAGAACCAGCTCCCTGAGTCCCCGGCTGCCCAGAAAATACAGGCCGAAGATCACCAGGGCCAGAACGCCCACGATCAGGACCATGGAGCTGTGCCGCCTGAGGATCCGGATCTTTTTTTCCAGAAACCGGATCAGGGGATTGGCGATCATAGCCACCACCCAGCCGATGACAAACGGCAGGAAAAAGCCAAGGAACCGCGGCCCCCAGACGCAGATCAGGTAGATGGTAACAAGGGGTACTGCAATATTTAGGAAAATCCTCGCATATTTTCTGATATCCATTTCCTCCTCCATGAGGACCTGCGCCTGCCCTCTACTTTAACAGACCGTACTCCCCGGCAATTTCCCGGAATGCCGGAAGAGACCGCTGGATCTGCTCATAGGATACGCAGTAAGCGATCCGCACATAGCCCGGGCAGGCAAAGGAGCTGCCGGGAACCATCAGGACATGGTGCTTCTTTGCCGTCTCGCAGAATTCCTTTTCATCCGGTACCGGAGATTTGACAAACAGGTAAAATGCGCCGTCGGGCTTTGCGCAGGTAAAGCCGTCCTCCTTTAAGGCATGGTACAAAAGATCCCTGTTTTTCTCATAGGACTCCACATGGACCGTCACCTTATGATGGATGCAGTACTGGATCACCTTCTGGATCAGGGACGGAGCGTTGACGCAGCCCAGGACCCGGTTTGCAATGGAGGCGGCGGTGATCAGCTCCCCGCTCCCGTCCACCTCATCGGGGATCACCAGATAGCCGATCCGTTCTCCCGGGATCGAAAGGGATTTGCTGTACGAATATCCCACCACCGTGTTGTGATAATACTTTGTCACATAGGGGACCTCCACTCCGTAGGCCAGCTCCCGGTAGGGCTCGTCGGAGATCAGCAGGATGGAGGTGCCGAACTCCCGTTCCTTCTTTTCAAGAATGGCTGCCATGGCCTTTATGGTATCCTCGCCATAGACTACGCCCGTGGGATTATTGGGGGTATTGATGATAACGGCCTTGGTCTTTTCCGTGATCTTCTCCTCAAATTCGTCCAGCCTCGGCATAAAGGTCTCCGTATCCGCAGAGATCCGCACCACCACGCCGTCATAGTTTCTCACATAGCCGTCATACTCCACAAAGTATGGGGCGAACACGATCACCTCGTCCCCGGGGTTTAAAATACTCTTTAAGATCACATTGAGGCCGCTGGCCGCGCCCACGGTCATGATCAGGTTTTTTTCAGAAAAACTGGTGCCGAACCGCTGGTTGAGGGACTGGGCAATGGTCTGGCGCACATCCTCAAAGCCGGCGTTGCTCATATATCCGTGAAGGCTGTTGAAGGCTTCGTCCTTTACGATCTCAAGGATCGCCTCGTTGACCTCCGGCACCGGTACGTTGGGGTTTCCCAGGCTGAAATCATATACGTTCTCCGGCCCGTAAACAGCGGCCATTTTTTTTCCTTCCTCAAACATGGCGCGGATCGCGGAATTGTTTGCCATAAACGGCTTCATCTTTTCTGATACCATTTTCATTTCCTCCATCTTTTTTATTTTTCTCCCCCGGACAATGCACGTCCCCGTTTATTCCTTTTCCCTGGATACTGCCCGCCGTTTGATGAGCTCCACCCACACCGCCGCCGCTCCTGTGGCCGCAAAATAAAACCAGGTGGCGGGATTGGAATACCAGGTGGTAAAAAATGAGAGCATAAAATACAGCGCTGCCTGGGAGTAAAAAAGCTGCCAGAACGGATTTTTTCCCTGCTCCGCCCGGTCCATAAGCCATGCGGCAAACCATCCCAGGGCCGCTGAAAAGAGGAAAACCCCCGCAACGCCGAAATCGTAATAGGCGTCGTAAAACAGCGTCACCGTCGTAAGCTCCTCCTTGGTGGTATAGATCGGAAAATCCACCAGCTCCGGCTTTATAAATTTAAGCCCCGTCAGGGCCCATAAAGGAAACAGGCTCTTAAGCCCCATGGAATGGGCCGGGAGCTCCGTCACCAGGCAGTTGAAGTTGTCGTAATTGTTGGCAATATACATGTACGGCTGAGTGATGAAAATGGGCGTTTCCTGGTTCTTCATCTCAAAGATCCCATTGAGATACGCCACATCATGGCTTCTGGCAATGGTCAGAACCACATAAAGCGGAACCAGCGCCGCAGCCGCCCCAAACAAATACCGCAGCCGTTTTTTCCCCGAGACCTGCATAAAGGTAAGCACCGCCAGGATCACTGCAAAGATCAGCTGGAACCTGGATACGCAGAGCACCGGAACCAGAAGAGACGCCGCAGCCGCCAAAAGCACCAGGGCTTTCTGCGCCCGCGTTTTCTCCCCGCCGCGGAGATACCAGATCACCGCCATGGAGGGCGCCAGCACGCAGGATACGGTGAAATAGTGGACGCCGGAAAGATGGAAGTAGGAGTAGGCATGGGGCACTCCCCGCAGGAAGAACGGCACATAGCCCAGGACCGCGGCTTCCAGCAGAAAAGCGGCCCAGGACACAGCCGTCAGAAGAAGGATGGCCGTGAGCATGCCGAAGCTCCCGGCGGCTTCCGTTTTTTCATATACGGCTTCTCCACCTTTCCTTCCGGCCTTTTTTTCTCTTCTCTCCTTCCCCTCTTCCCGTTTTTTCCGGATCTGCTTCTCCGCCAGGCCGAACACATTCCAGAAAGCGGCCAGGGCTATGAAAAAGCTGGCCCAGGTCACCGGGTCCCAGTCAGTCTGCAGCCTGCTCAGCTTCAGGCAGGAGATTCCTTCCCCTCCTACCCAGAACAGGGAGAACAGCGCCCGGAAATGGAGCGGATTCCCGCTCCGCCTGTAATCGTAAAAATACAGATACAGGGCCGCCAGGATCAGACTCATTCCCGACATATAGTAATGGGCGCTGGATGCAAAAAGCATACCGGCGCCATAAAGAATCAGATAAACTACCATATCCAGTTATTCTCCCAGGCCGCTTTCCACCAGGGCGACCATATCCGCCAGGGCCTGTTCCTCATCCGGCCCCTCACAGATAAACGTAATCTCATCCCCGCTCTTGACACAGGCCCCCAGGACGCTTAAAACGCTCTTGGCATTGGCTGTGCTGGTACCAAACTGGAATTTCACCGAGGACTGGTACCGCAGGGCTTCCTTGCACAGAATCCCCGCCGGCCTGAGATGGAGGCCGGTGGGATTTTTGATCGTAACTCTTTGCTTTACCATATTGTAACTATACTCCATTTTTCCATAAGATGCTTCATCACTACCGGGGATCCTGGACGGAGGAGGATTCCTCTGCCGGATGGATCTGCGCGTGGCGGCTCTCCTCTGTCTCATGGGCGTCTGCCGTTGCGGATACCCCCGCGCTGCTCTGGGCGCCGGATCCGCCTTCTGTCTCGCCGGATGCCGTACTGCTTTCCGCAGAAGTTTCCTCCGGAGCTCCGGACGCAGATGCGCTCTCCGTCGCCTCCGGCACCTTCATCACCTGGATGCTGCAGGAGGAAATACTCAGGACCCTATATACCTGGTCCAGATCCAGCTTCAGCTCAACCTTGGCTTCATGAAGGCCCTCGCCCATGGAAGAAACATCCACCTGGATGTCCGCGGAATCCAGAGTCAGGCTGTCCAGCTCTTCCTTTAAGGCCTCGATCCGGATATTCACTGTATCCGGCTCCACCCGGTAGATGTATGCGTCGTTCTCCCCCGTAAAGGAGGCGTCATTGACCTCCACTGTATAAACGCGCTCCTTTAACTGTTCCACAGTCAGGGTCACGTTGATCTCGTGGCGGCCTGTGCCTGCCAGGGAAACTCCCACGGGCAGATAATCGTTGATATCAATGGTCCGCACCATATTGGTCCTGGCTCCGTCCAGATTCAGACTTTCGCCTGGGATCGTGATGGTATTTAAGGAGGCCAGCACGGATTTCAACCCGATGACGGGAACGCTCTTCACATCGCATTCCACACCAGTGAACCGGTATCCGGCAGCCACCTGGCCAGATACCTCGAAATCCAGGAGCAGACTCTTTACCTTAAGCACCGGCATCGAATAGGACACCGATTCGCAGTCCACCTCTACCCGTTCATCCAGAACGATCTTATTGCCGTTGGCATCATAAAACTGCGGCGCCGCCGTCCCCTCCGCGTCCATGGTCAGACCGTCCAGGGAAATCTCGATCCCCACGCTGCTGATCTGGCCGATGGTGGATTCCGGTCCCTCCACATATAAATGATCCGGAGAAAGGACCACGTCTCCCGCTTCATACCCTTCCTCCAGGTCCCCCGCATAAGAAACATTGATATCGAACCGCTTCTTCTGCAAAGGCTCTGTTTCGATCTTAATGGTGGACATCCGGCTGACGGGAGCCGACAGCAGATACTCGCTGTGATTCAGGACCTCCACCTTTACAGGAATGGAACCTGTGACCGACCAGAGATCCGTCATATCCGCATAGGCTCTGAAATCTGCCGGACGGATCCTGTGGGCGTTGGTGGTCTTTACCTCATACGACACCGTGGTCGTCTTTTTTCCTATGATCTCATACGTTAAGCCGCTGGCTTCCAACACCTCTCCGTTGACGATCTCCACCGGAACCTCCACCGTGCTGGTCATTACCGGATCGGCCACATTGACAACGCCCAGCCAGACCAGAAAGGCACATAAAACCGACAGGAGCTTCAGTCCCCAGCGCTTATTCTGTTTTTCTTTCATTTTTATGTCTTCCCTTCCATAACCGGAACCGTTCTGCTCCCGACTCCTCTCCCTTTTCTGCGGAAATGGCCTGGCGCAGAGTCTCCTGGTCACTGATCCTTGTGAGCTGTCCGTCACGGGCCAGGGACACGCGGCCCGTTTCCTCCGACACCACCACAGTCAGGCTGTCTGAGGTCTCGCTGATTCCCAGAGCCGCCCGGTGGCGGGTTCCCAGATCCTTGCTGATGCTCAGATTATCCGACAGCGGAAGGTAGCAGGTGGCCGCCGTCACCCGGTTTCCCCGGATGATCACCGCACCGTCGTGCAGCGGCGTATTATGTTCAAAGATATTGATCAGAAGCTGGCTGGTGACGATGCCGTCCACCTCGATGCCGGTGCGCTCGATCTCTGAAAGGGGCGTGTCTCTTTCAATAACGATCAGGGCGCCGGTCTTTACCTTTCCCATTTCATAAGCAGCCCGGACGATCTCGTTGACGGTCTTATCCGTATATCCCTCCGGCCCTCTCACATCTCCGGAGGAAAACAGCTCGGTGATGATATTCTTGCTTCCCAGCTGCTCCAGCGCTTTCCTGAGCTCCGGCTGGAAGATGATCAGCAGGGCGATCACGGCCAGCTGTCCCATATGGTTGATCATCCATGTGATCGTATTCAACCGCAGAAGGGATGCGCCCAGATAAAAGGCCAGGATCATCAGGCCGCCCTTTAACAGGACCCAGGCCCTGGTATTCTGGACCCAGATCAGAACCTCATATATAAGGAAAGAGATAATCAGAATTTCAAACAGGTTTCCCAGGGTGATCTTTGGTATAAACGCCAGCCAGGAATACACGCGTCCAAGAAATTCTGTCATACTTTCACCTCCATCCCAGAATTATTTGCTTAATTGTTTTTTTCGTGTCTGGAAGATTTTCTTGAAGAGATCCGGTGTACCTTCACATCCGGCTGGGAAACGGTGATCTTCGGCACCGCTTTCACATAATAATAGTAATCATCGTCCTGATACTGCAGGTATTCTGTTCTGGTATAGTCCACTGCAAACACGAAAAACTGGTAGACCAGCGCCAGAGCCACAGACACCAGGATCCCCAGGATCATGGGGCCGATGGATACCGGCAGGTTAAAGTAGAAGTCTCCGATGAAGATCACCACCAGCTGGGTGATGACCCCGGCGATAATGGCGATGGACCAGGAATAATCCACCGACATGTTTTTGATCAGGAACACCACCAGGACGCCGGCCGCAAAGGCTGCCGCCATGATCCACATCAGCTGGTTCCCGAACACATTCTGGACAATGACGATGAACCGCTCCGCCATCTCCGACATGGTGCTGCCGGCCAGGACGCCGGCATTCTGCTTCAGATACAGTATGATGTAGTAGATGCAGACGCCGCAGCTTACGGGAACGATGGATACCAGGCTGCCGGACAGACCCACAAACAGGGGGATCACATAGGGGATCCGCAGGAAGAACATCATGGGCGTTAAAAGCAGAAGATATCCGTCTCCGGGCCGGAAGCCATAATAAAGCATCATCACCACCAGAATAAATACGGCAATGATCAGCGCCACCTCCAGAGACACCTGGGAAACGTGGGCGATCAGAAAGCATCCGGCAAAGAACGCTGTGACCCCGCAGGGAACCACCGACGCCACCAGGCCCATCAGGACCGGTACCAGAGGATTTTTCAGCTTTGCCATAAATCCCACATTGGAATTGATCAGAAAGAAGGCGGCAGCCCCCAGCAGGAATTTAACAGCCGGGATCATATACCGGTTATATTTTCCGTACAGCTGCTTTAATTTTTCTTTAAATACCAAAAGGCCCATCATACGCGCCGTTCCTCCTCGCTTTCTCCCTGTACAGAGGGAGCTTCATATTTTTTCTCCAGACGGCGCAGCTTGGCCTGATAGATCTTCATGCCTTTGCTGGCCCGTTCATACCGTCTGGAATAGATCCAGTAAGTGACGGTCAGATAGATCAGAAGTCCGGCGGCATAGAATAAGGCCACATGCTTTGCCGACGCCAGGAGTATGGTAAGGTCCATGGTGCTCATAATATCCTCCATCTGATAGAGGATCCAGAGGGCCAGGCACAGCATGCTGGAAAGCGTGTAAAAAATGAAGGAGCGGATCATACGGCCGCCGACATAATCGCTCTTAAAATACCGGCTGGCAGGAAGGATATCCCTTCCGGCTTTTTTTTCAAACATGGCGATCCCTGTCATCATCCGGATCTTTTCTTCGTTCAGCATATGTTCTCCTTATCCTTTCTGCAAAGCGGCGCTGCCCGGCGCCGCCTCACAGATAATATAGCACAATTTCTTCCGGTTGGCGAGCAGTTCCCACTTTCTTATGGAAATGTTAAGGAATTTGACAAAAATCACCGGTTCACCGAATCGGTAAAGCGCAGAAACGCAGCTCTTCCCTCCCCGGTCCGCTTATAAACGCCGGCGTCCTCCAGGACCTCAGCGAATACGCGGCCCACCTCGGTCTTTAAGATATCCATCACATTTTCCTTTGTCACAGTTCCATAGTTCGGAAGGAATTCCTCCACCCAGTCTGCATGCTTTGCGATGACCTCGCTGCTGCGGATGTCCTTTCCCTCCGTCATATAGCCGGCCAGAAGCGCCAGTTCTTCCTTTAAGCGGGCCGGAAGCACAGCCAGTCCCATGACCTCAATGAGTCCGATGTTCTCTTTCTTGATGTGGTGCAGCTTTTCATGGGGATGGTACACACCCAGGGGATGCTCCTCCGTGGTGATGTTGTTTCTCAGCACCAGATCCATC
This sequence comes from uncultured bacterium, assembly GCA_905215775.1. Lineage (GTDB taxonomy): Bacteria > Bacillota > Clostridia > Lachnospirales > Lachnospiraceae > Alitiscatomonas. The sequence continues at coordinate 22,940 of CAJMRM010000014.1, read as the reverse complement.
TCAAAGCGGCCGTCCCGCATCCTGGCAATGGGAGTGATCGTGTTATGAGGCTCTCCGCCGGTCTCTGCAAAGATAAAGGCCGCCTCGTCCGTATATCCGCGCCATGCCCTCAGGAGCTTATCAGCCAGGTCCACGATCCGTTCACTGTCCTTTCCATTTAAGCGGATCACGGACATGGGCCATTTGACGATCCCGGCCTCCACGTCCTCAAAGCCCTTAAACTCCAGCTTTTCTTCCACCGGAGCCTTGGCCATGGCAAATTCGTAGTGACCGCCCTGGAAATGGTCGTGGGTCAGGATGGAGCCTCCGACGATGGGAAGATCGGCGTTGGAGCCCAGGAAGTAATGGGGGAACTGCCTTACAAAATCGAACAGCTTCACAAAGGTGCTCCTGTCGATCTTCATGGGCACATGGCTTTGATTGAACACGATACAGTGCTCATTGTAGTACACATAGGGAGAATACTGGAAGCCGAACGCCTCTCCACCCAGGGACAGGGGGATGATCCGGTGGCTGTCCCGGGCCGGATGGTCTGCCCGGCCGGCATACCCCACGTTCTCCACGCATAAAAGACACTTGGGATAGCCGCTCTGCTTCGCCAGCTTGGCAGCGGCAATGGCCTTGGGATCCTTTTCCGGCTTAGAAAGGTTTACAGTCACGTCCAGATCTCCGTATTCCGTTTCCGCCACCCATTTCATATCCTTGCATATCCGGTATCTGCGGATATAGTCTGAATCCTGGCTCAGCTTGTAAAAATAGCCGGTGGCTGCCTCCGGGCTCTCCCTGTAAAGCTCCCTGAACCTGCGGGCCACCTCACTGGGCCTGGGCATCAGGCAGTTCATCAGCTTTGTGTCAAACAAGTCCCGGTAGACCACGCTGTCGTGCTCCAGGAGCCCCTTTTGCGCCGCGTAATCCAGAAGCGTCTTCAGGGTCTGCTCCAGCCCTTCCTTCTTTTCCGCCGTCTCAGGCTCCTCATATTCTGTAAGTCCCAGAAGCCTCAGGATCTGGTTTCTGGCATAATACCTGTCCTCTTCTCCTAAAAGTCCTGTATCCAGACCGTACTGTACCAGATCCCGGACTGCTTCATTGATCATTTTCATATTTTCCACTCCCAAATAAAATAATTCCATTTGTTTAATTATAGCCGTTCCCGGCAGACAATACAATCTTTAATTCCTGTTTTTCACAAATTGTGAAAGCCTGTCCGCCAGGATCCCGCCCACGATTCCAATGGCAGCTCCCGCCGCGCAGCCGGCGGCCAGAAGCGCCGGCAGATAATAAAACACGCCGGCTGTACGGACGATGAGGGCCGCAAAGGTGACCTGACCCACATTATGGGCGATCCCCCCCAGAATGCTGACTCCCACCGGGGAAAACCACTGTCTTTTTTTAGCGGCCGCCATGACGCTCAGGCTCAGGAAGCTGCCCGAAAGCCCGTAAGCCATGCTGTACGGATTTCCAAAGGAAAGGCCCGTAAGGACGATACGGAGCACCGTCACCGCTGCCGTCCCCCGGATCCCCACCAGGTAAAGTCCCGCCACCGTTACCAGGTTCGCCAGTCCCAGGCGGATCCCCGGCACCGGAAGCGGGACCGGGATCAGGCTCTCCACAAATCCCAGCACCATGGCCAGGGCTGTGAGCAGGCCGTACAGGGCCGCCCGCTCCGCTCTTTCTGATGTATTTTTCTTCAATCTCCCCTGTTCCTCCCGTCTTGACTTTGCATGGTCCATTTGCTAGAATGAGACCTGTTCCAAATCCATAGGGGGACCGCTGCCCATAGTAGGCCGCCTGCTCCTTCCAGCATCCGCCTGTCCTTTGCAGACTCCCCTCCGATCTTATAGAAAGAATGGTATCTGTTTTATGAAAAGGTTCCCCCGTCTGGCACCTGTACTGGGGGCCGCTGTCCTTCTGGCAGCCCTCTGCTTTATAAAACCGCCGGGAACGACGCCGGCGGACCTCCCGATCCACCGCTCGGATTTTCTTCTGAATACCTTTGTGGATATTGCCATTTACGATTCCAAAGACGAGTCCATCCTGGACGGAGCCATGGATCTGTGCCGGGAATACGAAAACCGCTTCAGCCGCACCCTGGCCGGAAGCGAGGTATACCAGTTAAACCACCGGGAAAACGGCACCGGAACGTACCCCCTGTCCGACGATATGACGGATCTCCTGGCCACTGCCCTTTCCTACTGTGAGCTATCCGGCGGCGCCTTTGACATCACCACCGAGCCCCTAAGCTCCCTTTGGAATTTCAGCGGCTCCCCCCATGCAGTCCCTCCGGCAGAGGCCATTGAGGAGGCGCGGAAAAAAACCGGATATAAAAACCTCCGGCTGGACGCACCGCACAAAACCCTGACCTTCCTCTCGCCTGATACCTCCATCGATCTGGGCGCCGTTGCCAAAGGCTATATCGCCGACCAGCTGAAGCAATATCTCCTGGAAGCCGGCGTACAGAGCGCCATGATCAATCTTGGAGGAAATGTCCTCTGCGTGGGAAGCCGTCCCGACGGCACACCATTTACGGTTGGGCTTCAGAAGCCCTTTGCAGAACGGGATGAAACCTTTGCCCAGGTGGAGGTTTCCGGCCTGTCCGTGGTGGCCTCCGGAGTTTATGAACGGCATTTTGTGGAAAACGGGAAAAATTACCATCACATCCTGGATCCGTCCACCGGCTATCCCTATGACAACGGCCTGATCTCGGTGACGATCCTGTCCGAGCGGTCAGTCGATGGAGACGCGCTCTCCACCACCTGCTTTTCCCTGGGACTTTCCCGGGGCATGGAGCTGGTAAATTCCATGGACGGCGTGTACGCCTGCTTCATCGACGAGGATTACCAGATCTTCTATTCCGACGGTATGGAAAGATTTTTGCGAAAGGATTAGAGTCTATGGAACAGAAAAACAGACCAGCTGGAAAACGGGAGCTTTTTCTGGCCGGAGCCGTGCTCCTGGCGGCGCTCCTTATTTTTATCCTGAACCAGGCCGTCCACTCCAGGCCAGCAGCATTTCTGGAAATTTCCGTGGACGGGACCGTGATCCAGACCCTGGATCTTCATAAGGACCAGGAATATACCGTAGAAAACGGCGCGGGCGGCGTCAACCGCTTTATGATCCGCGGCGGAAGGGCGTGGGTCACCGAGGCCTCCTGCCCCGATAAGATCTGTATGGATCAGGGACAGGTCAGCCAGGACGGAGAGATGATCGTATGTCTTCCCAACCGGATGACCGCCCGGGTCATGGGAGCCCCTTAGGCTCCCGTTTCCGGCCCAGGTGCCCCGGGACCTCCCCATCTCTGGACGCGTCCTCTTTTACGCCTCTAAGCCCATGGCTTCCATTTCTACGCGCACAGGCTCCTCGCAGGAGCGCATGGCCTGGATCGTCCGATCCATCAGCTCTGTCAGATCCCATCCAAGCTGCTCTGCCCCCTGGGCGATGATGTCCCGGGAACAGCCGGCTGCAAACCGTTTGTCCTTGAATTTCTTTTTCAGACTGGATACCTCCATATCCTGGCAGCTTTTCGACGGCCGCATCTTTGCCGCTGCCCCGATGAGTCCGGTCAGCTCGTCAGCCGCATAAAGGACCTTCTCCATTTCGTGGTCCGGCTTAGCCGTGATCTCCGGATGATGTCCGTAGCAATGGCTGCAGACCGCATGGATCACTTCCTCCTCGGCTCCGCCCTTCCTTAAAAGTCCGGGAGCCGCCAGACAGTGCTCCTCCGGGTACTGTTCAAAATCAATGTCGTGGAGGATCCCGCAGATTTCCCAGAAATCAGCCTCATCTCCATACCCCAGTTCCCCGGCGTACCACTTTAAAACGCCTCCCACCGTCAGTCCATGGAGTACGTGGAACGGCTCCTTATTGTATTCTCTCAAAAGTCCAATGGCCTTTTCTCTTGTAAGCGCAGTCCTCATGTATTCTGCCTCCTTCATTTGCTAAAACTTTATCCATTATAACAGAATAAAAATCCATTTAAAAGGGTTTTCACACAAAATTCCAGATCCCATCGTCCCACATCCTCCGAAACGGCCACAGGGAAGCTGGCCACCAGGTCCTCCCCCACATAGTAGTCCACCTGCCCGGCCGCCATGCCGGCGGTCACCGGGGCCGTAAGCTCCCTCGCGATCTTCTTTTTTATGGTCACCGGCTCATTCCGGTTCATCAGGATCTTCAGAGAAGCCGGCTCCGGGTATCCCACAGTGAGTCCGGCCTGCTTTCCGATCCCGTTTTTCACTGGCACAGGAGCCGGCTCCGGCATTTCCTTCAGGATTTCATAAAAGTCAAAATTTTCATCTCCAAAAGCCACCAGCTTTCTCATATCCTCCCACTTGTACGTCCGGTGAGGCGGCCATCCGCAGCCCAAAAGCGCCGCGATGAACGTCTTTTCCCCCTTTTTTACAGCTCCTACATAGCAGTAGCCGGCCCCAGCTGTGAATCCGGTCTTCCCGGAAACGGCCCCCTCGGTCATGGTCAGAAGCGCATTGTGATTTACGCAGGAAAAGCTCCTGGTCCTGGAAAGGTCTGAAAAGGCATGGGACGGAGCCCTGGTCACCTTTAAAAACGCCTCCTTTTCCGGCGACTGGAACAGGCAGTATCGGAGGATCCCTGCCAGCTCTGCCGCTGTGGTTCCATGGATGCGCCCGGTGTCCGGATCCTCTGCATCCAGGCCATTGGGAGTGATAAAATATGTATCCCGGCAGCCGATATCTCTGGCCTTCTGGTTCATCATTCCGGCAAAGGCCTCTCTGGTCCCGGCCACATGCTCTGCAATGGCCACCGCCGTATCATTGTGGGACTCCAGCATAAGGGAATATAAAAGGTCCTCCAGACGGTACGCTTCCCCTTCCCGGATGTTGAGCTGCACATCCGGCATGGACGCCGCATAGGAGGAAACCCTCACTGCGTCGTTCAGGGATGCATTTTCCAGAGCCAGGATACAGGTCATGATCTTAGTGGTACTGGCCATGGGAAGCACCTGGTCTTGATTTTTTCCATAAAGGATCCGTCCCGTGTCCCCGTCCATAAGCACCGCTGCCCGGGCCTTCAGCTCCGGCAGCCCAGGAACCTCCTCTCCTGCTCCCTGGGCTGCCTCTGCCGGGACAGTCCACAGCCAGGATACCAGGGCCAGCAAAACTGCCGCCCGTATGCCTGTTTTCCTGATCCTCATATTTTTTTCCTGTGGCCGCCGTTTCCGGCCGCCTTCCCCATCCGTTTTGATACAACTATATGCCGCCGTCCGGCCTTTCTTTACAGAAACGGAAGATCGTGGTAAAATCCATCCTATGGAAACAACATTTATGTATGAGATCACCGCCAGAGAAGCCGGAATGACTGTGGCGGAATATCTGAAGTCCAGGGGCTATTCCTCCCGCCTGGTGGTCCGCTTAAGAAACACCTCCGGCAGCTTTTCTGTGGATGGGACGGCCGTTTTCTCCACCTGGGTCCTGAAAAACGGAAGCCGGCTTCTGGTGCGCATCGCCGAAAAAAAGAGTTCTGAAGCCGTGGAACCCGTTCCCATGGATCTGGACATTCTGTATGAGGACCAGCATCTTCTGGCCGTAAACAAGCCCGCCGGAACAGCCGTCCATCCCTCCCAGGGAAATCACGGCAATACCCTGGCCAACGGCATGGCCGATTATTTCAGAAAAAAGCAGGAGCCCTTCGTGTTCCGGGCAGTAAACCGCCTGGACAAGGACACGTCGGGTCTCCTTCTTGTGGCAAAAAACGGGCTCAGTGCCTCCCTCCTCTCCGGCCAGGTGGAACACGGCCGGATCTGCCGGGAATATCTGGCCGCCGTCTGCGGAAAGACCGGCGCCTGCGGCACTGTCTCCGTTCCCATTGGCCGCAGGGAGGGCTCGGCCATCGAGCGGATCCCGGACCCGGTCCGCGGAGAGGCCGCCGTCACCCATTACGAACGGCTCCTGTACAATAAAAACACGGATCTATCGCTTCTCCGCCTCCGTCTTGAAACGGGGCGCACCCACCAGATCCGTGTCCATATGAAATCTATTGGCCATCCCCTTCCCGGGGACTTTCTTTACAATCCCAATTTCCGGTATATCCAGCGTCAGGCCCTTCACTCTGCCTGGCTCTCGTTCTCCCACCCTGTCACCGGAACATCCCTGTCCTTTTTTGCGCCGATGCCGGCGGATATGGCCCGGCTGTTCCCGGAGGAGGAGGTTTCCGGCATTCTCCGCGCCCTGTGGCCGCAGCTCCCCTTACGGACGCCTTAAGCCCCTGGGATAATGGTTTTTAAGGACGCCTCGGTCCGCCTTTGCAAAGCCCAGGGAGCAGCCGTCCACAGTCATCAGCACCCAGCCCTTCAGCGTTTCCCCGGAGGCACTCTCCACCTCTCCGGTTCCTATGGCTTCTCCCCTGAGGTATTTTGCCGCAGCTTCTCCCGTCCCCAGTTCTGCCCACTGGAATACCTCTTCCTTTTTCAGGAACAGGGCCAGGGCGTGGGACGGCTCCATGCGGCCCTTTTTCAGCGTTCCCGCCTGGAGTCCCGGGCGCAGTACCCGGACTCCTGTGAGCTCCGGGGTCTCCTCCGGGACCAGATATACATGATCTCCGAAGGAAATCATCCTTCTCCCTTCCAGAAGCCTCTGGGGATCCTTTATATTTTCCTTAAAGAAACGGAATACTTCCGCCAGCTCCGGATTTTCCCCCCGGCTCCCTGGATTCTTTTTTTCCATTCCTTTTTTCTTTTTTCTGTCCTTCCGTCCGCTTTCCTGTGCCGTATGGCCGTCCCATTCCTCTGCCCCAGCCCCGTTTTTCACAAAAAGCGCCAGAAAATGTCCCTCTCCATTTGTCTCATGAGGCCAGATACGGACAGTTTTTCTGAGATCCTCTGCATCTCCGCTTACAGCTTCCCGCCCTGCCCATTCCGGCCTTCCCTCGGAAAAGAAGCCGGCGCAGCACGGCCGTTCCAGGCAGAATTCCGGATGCCGCTCCAGAAATCTGGCCGCCGTCTGCTCGTTTTCCTCCGGAGAAAAGGTACAGGTGGAATAAAGGATCCGGCCGCCGGGCCGCAGCATCCTGGCCGCACAGTCCAGGATCTGGTCCTGCCGGTCCGCACACATGGCCACATGACCGGGACTCCACTCCAGTCTGGCGTTCTCGTCCTTCCGGAACATCCCTTCACCAGAGCAGGGAGCGTCCACGGCGATCCCGTCAAAAAATTCCCTGAATAACGGAACCAGCCCCGCCGGCTCCATGTTGGTGACCACTGCGTTCCCGATCCCCATGCGTTCTATATTCTGGGACAGGATCTTTGCCCGGGCCGGATGGATCTCATTGCACACCAGAAGGCCCTTCTGCCCCATCTTGCCCGCCAGGTGGGTGCTCTTTCCTCCCGGTGCTGCGCAAAGGTCCAGGATCCGCTCTCCCGTCTTCGGGGCCAGCCCCTCCGCACACGCCTGTGCGCTGGGCTCCTGGATATAATAAAGTCCGGCCTCGTGGAGCGGGCTCTTTCCGGGGCGCAGCTCTTCCGGATAATAAAGGCCTTCCTGGCTCCAGGGGATCCTTTCCAGTCCCTCCAGGGACTCCGGAAGCCGCTCCCCTGCTTTCAGGGGATTGATCCGCAGCCCAAAGCTCCTGTCCCTTTCATAGCTTTCAAAAAAGCTTCCGGCCTCTTCGCCCAAAAGCCGGTTCATTTTTTCCACAAATGCCTCCGGGAGGCCTGTTTTTTCCATTTTTTTCATTGTATCCTTTCCCGCCTTCCGCGCATCCTAACAGGAGGAGGAAGCTTATGGCAGCAATATTTTCCTGGTTTCTCATTCCGGCTGCAGCCGCCCTGGCTGCCGGAAGCTCCGGCTGGCTCTCATCGAATTTTTCTGTCGCAGGAAGCCAGGCCCCGGGGTCTTTTTTCCTGCTCCTGTGGGCCCTGCTCACCGGAGGCTTTTTTCGTTCTCTCATCCGCCAGTCTGTCTCCATGGCCGGGGACCGTCTGGCCGCCGGACGGGAAATGGCCATGACTGACCTGGCCGTCCTTCTCCTGGTCGTTTCTGTCCTTCTCCCCTACAGGCCCGCTGACGGAAAGCTCCTGGCATCCATCCATGTGATCCTGGCCTTTTCTGCCACAGTGGTCTTTTATCTGGTCATCACCAGTCTGGACCTGAAGCTGTATTTCCAGTATCCCGGCTGCTTCTCACTGTGCACCGGGCTTCTCGGCTTTGCCATTGCCGCCACTGCCGCTCTCCTGGTCCTTTCCGGCTTTATGATCTCCAGCGCTCTGGAGTTTTTTCTGACCGTATTTGCCAGCCTGTGGCTCTGGCTCTTCCGCAGGAGGATCCGGAGTTTAAAAAGGCACTGGCTTTAAAACCAGTGCCTTCGCATCTGCTGCTCTTACAGCTCGATCTTAAATTCATCGGAGCCCTGGCCGTTTACTGCATAGTAAGCGACGCTCTCCTCCGGCTTTACATAAATATCAATGGTCCGGATCTCCTCAGCCTTATTCCCAAGAGCCGTATATGCCTCCTTCACAGCCTCTGTCAGGCTCTTTTCAGAAAATTCCTTTCCGGCAAACTGTACGTATACGCTGCTCTTTACCTCTGCCGGCTTCGCGGCGGAAGCTTTTCTGGCAGCCGGCTTTTTCACAGGCGCCTTCTTTGCTTCACCTGCCGGCTCTGCGGTCTTTTCTTCTGAAACCGGCGCCGGAGCTTCTTTTACCATTGTTGTCTTCGTTGTAGTTGTTTTCGTCTTTGCAGTTGCCTCTTTCACAGCAGCATTCACTTTTCTTGCCATAATCAATCCTCCTATAATCATACGCCATCTGACTTTTCCCAAGCTGTCATCTGTCTATTTAAATGCTGTCAGCGGTAGGCTTATTCAAGGTTCGATTATAGGCTACTGCCGGAAATTTGTCAACAAAGCCGCCGAATTTCCACGTTTTCTACAATTTTCCGAAGATATTCTTTCATTTATTAGTATTGTTTATCGGTACTTTTCCGGGTCAAATCCAGGAATCACCTCGCTCCAGTCGGAGATACCGACAATGGACTTTGCAAATTCCGAATACCGCAGGGATTTCTTTGTATCGATATATTTAAACACCTGGTAAATGTTTTTCGGCATTACGGCAATGACCTTGTCGGGTCTGGACATATCCACCGTCCAGAGGCCAAAGGCACAGGAGGTCTCCACCTCAGTGATGGCGTCCACCTGACGGTTCAGGATAAAGGCGTCGATATAAGGATTGCTGTCTACCAGGTAATAGGCATAGGCGAATGCTGCAGCCTGGATATCGTAGACCTTTCCTCTGGAAATACTGTCAGAGGTAAAGCCTTCCTCTGAAAGGATGATGTGGCGCACCTGTCCTCCGGCCGTCCGCATATGGGCCTGCTGGAAATAATCGGTCAGCACATGCAGATTCTTAAAGTTGACCACCGGGGAATCAAAGGTCTCGTTTACCATTCCCGTCTGGTCATCATCCCAGAATTCCGGCTCCGTCATAGGATACGGATAGGGGTGATAGGCCAGCCCCCACTCGATGTTGCCCTCGGAGTTGATCCCGGCGTTGAACAGATCGATAAAATCCTTCGCCGCATACTGGAGGTTTGTATTCTGCTTTTTCCACTCATAATCCGTGGAAAAGAACACGCGGGCATTCTTACTGCGGCTCTTGATGGCCGTATAAGCCACCCGGAAGTTCTTTTCATAAAGCTTTGTATAGGAGGCCAGATCCATGGGGCCCACATAGTTCCAGTTTTTATTGTTATTGACCTCATTTCCCACGATCCAGTTGGATACCCGTCCATGCTTATAGTCGGCGCCGGAATACCGCTCAGCCATAAAGGAGAACAGAGCCCTGGTGGTCTCGTAGCCCTCTGGCGTGGAAACGTTGAAGCCGTAATAAAAGGCGCTGCTGCTCTTTGCCAGGCCCGCTTCATGGAGCTCCGGATGGGCGTCATTCCATCCATTCAGGAGGATGGCCGTAACGATGATCCCCTTATTGGAGAAGGAGCTGATCATTTTGTCGTAGCTGGCGATCAGTTCCTCGTTGAAATAATAATCCTTTCCGTTATAGTGGTACTTTAAATTTCCGCCGATGATATGATGGTAGGGGATATTGATGGTGGTATGCTTCACGCCCAGCTCCATGGCATCGCCCAGCATATCCAGCTCAATGAGCAGCCCCTTCTTGCTCATGGCCTCCGGGTACTCCTCTGTAAAGGAGGCCACGTCTCCGGGGTTGGTTACATAAATAGGATTGCTGATGGCCTGGTAGGTATCCCCGATCTTAAGGGCCACCACAAACCGGGAATACAGTCTGGGATCTGAGTCCCCGCCGGAAAAGGGGAGGCTGAAGCTCAGCTTCTCTGTTTTATTGCACCAGGCAGCATAATCTGTCCGGGAGCCGATCCCTGTCTCATAGGGCTGTAATTCGAACAGGTAATAATAGCCGTCATCCGGCACCTCTGTCTCCGGCACCACAACTGTCCCGTCCTCCAGTGTCTCCGGTACCGTTTCCTGGGGCACATCTTTTTCTGCCGTTCCGGTGATCACCACCGTATTCCTGTTCTCCACCGTACACGTCTTTAAGGATGCGCTGTCATATGCAAAACTTGAAAAACAGCCCATGGCCGCTGTCAGAAGGAGGGCGAGAACCCCCGCCGCTCCGCCTTTTATCAGATTCTTCTTTTTCATAGTCCGTCTCTTTCCTTCCTGTCTTTATACTGTCCGCTTGCAGACAATATACCGGATCTGCTGCCCCTACGGGCGATCTAAGCGCCCGGCTTTCTGCGGTCTCGCAGAAACCGGTATGCGCAATGGTATACTGTCTGCTTTGCAGACAGTATACCATTCCCTCATTACATTATGATTATGATATATTTACGTTTCTCTTACGAATTTATGGCAGATTTACGGCTGCTGCCAGAAGGCCGGCCAGGTTGGCTGCCATATGGATCACCGCCGGCGCTTTTACCGTCTGGGTCCTTTCCATGGCGGCTGCCAGCACCAATCCCATAAAAAAGCCGTAGATCCCCTGGCTGAGATTCCCATGGTACAGCCCGAAAATCAAGGCGGAGACCACCGCTGCCGCCTTCACAGACATCAGCTCCTGAAGCCGCTGGAACAGGATCCCCCGGAAGAAAAATTCCTCCAGAAACGGAGAGGCCGCCAGAAGCACCACAGCCTCCAGCCACACAGGGCCAGACAGCAGGTTTTCCTCTGCCATGGACATATCCGCCTGGATCCCTGCCTGGGACAGGCCCCAGACTGCCAGGGTCGCCAGCAGAGAGAGGACAAATCCGGCCGCCGCACAAAGCGCCGCCTCCTTCCATCCCCAGCTTTCCTTTCCTCTGAATACCGCATCCTCCCTATAAAAATGGATCAGCACCGGTGCAGCCGCCACGGCCCTGAAAAGTGTATCCCATAGGATCACATTCTCTCCAAAAATCGTAGTCTGCCCCAGGGGAAGCTCGATCAGGCAGGCTACGGCCAGCAGCCAAAATACCGGAACCAAAAGTCTCCGAATCCGTATCTTCATAAAATCCTCATCCTTTCTGTCCGCCTATCTTATCACACTTTCCCGGCAGTTTCCACTGGTTTCCCGGCATTTCCTTCCGCTCCCTGTCATATGCTCCTAAAAAGATCTGTGTATAATGGAGAAACTTCCATGAATTTCAAAAAAATGATCTCTGTTCTTCTTCTGTTCTGCTTTTCTTTTGGAGCCGGAACCCTGGCCGCCTCTGTGGCAGAACAAAGAGAGGAACCGGCCGCTGCCGCCGCCTCTGCCGATGGAAACTGGGGCTTAAGCTTCCAGTCCGATGGAAAACCGCCTGTGGCCAATGCCACTGCCGATGAGCTGAAGCAATACAATGCCACCTATGCCCAGATGACCGATGAAAAGGTCCTCTACCTCACCTTTGACGCCGGCTATGAAAACGGCAATACCCCGCAGATCCTGGATGCCCTGAAAAAGCACAGCGTTCCCGCCGCCTTTTTTGTGGTGGGCAACTATCTGGAAACCAGCCCGGAGCTGGTGAAGCGCATGCTCACCGAGGGCCATATCGTAGCCAATCATACCTATCACCATCCAGACATGTCTAAGATCGCTTCAAAAGAAGCCTTTCAAAAGGAATTATCCAGCCTGGAGGAAAAATTCCAGGAGATCACCGGACAGACCATGCCCCGATACTACCGGCCGCCCCAGGGAAAATACAGCGTGGAAAACCTCCAGATGGCAAAGGATCTGGGCTACCACACATTTTTCTGGAGCCTGGCCTATGTGGACTGGTACCAGGATAAGCAGCCTTCCAGGGAGGAAGCATTGAAAAAGCTCCTGGGGCGTATCCACCCAGGAGCCATTGTCCTTCTCCACAGCACCTCCTCCACCAACGCCGCCATCCTTGACGAGCTTCTGACCCGTTGGGAGGAGATGGGCTACACCTTCCGGTCCATCGACAGCCTGGCCGCCGTTTAATCCGGTTCCACGATCCGGTAGCCCACGCCCACCTCTGTAAAAATATATTGGGGCTCTGCGGGATTTTTTTCAATCTTCCGGCGGATGTTGGCCATGTTCACCCGCAGGATCCGGTTGTCATTTTTCATGTTTGGTCCCCAGATCTCCTTAATGATGGAATCATACGTCATAACCTTTCCAGCATATTTTCCCAGGAGACTGACGATCTTATATTCATTCTGGGTAAGCCCCGCGTCCGTCCCGTCCACAAATACCCGGTGCTTATCGTAATCAATGGTGAGCCCGCCGGATACAAAGGTACCGGTGGGCGCGCCTCCCTGGTTTAAAAACGCAGCCCGGGAGTGACGGATGGCCGTACGGATACGGGCTAAAAGCTCTGATGTGCCGAAGGGCTTTGTGATATAATCGTCAGCCCCCAGATCCAGGGCCTCCACCTTATCCTTCTCATGAGTCCTGGCCGAAACCACGATCACAGGCATAGAGGACCACTCCCGGACGCTGCGAAGAATATTCATCCCATCCATATCCGGCAGGCCAAGATCCAGGATCACCAGATCCGGGCACTGGGAGGTGATCAGGCTGTATGCCTCCGAGCCTGTGGACGCCATGATCACGTCATAACGGTTTGATTCCAAAACGGTCCTAAAAAAGTTACTGATCCTCTTATCGTCTTCTACCACTAAAATCCTGTCTTTTATCTCCACGTATTGTACCTCATTCCATGGGCAGCCAGAAGCTCAATCTGGCGCCTCCTGTTTTCCTGTTTTCTGCTTTCATATCTCCCTGGTGAGCACGGATAATGCTCATGCACACGGAAAGGCCGATCCCCATATTCCGTCTGGAATCACAGCTTTCCTCGTCTCCCTGGCGGAAGGTTCCTTCAAACAGCTTCGGTATGGCCGCCGGGCGGATCCCGGCTCCATCGTCATCCACATAAAAGAGCACCCGGTCCTCCATTTCCTCCGCAGAGATCTCCACCTTTGAGGTATGCTTCCCATGCAGCACGGAATTTTCCATCAGATTCACCAGAACCTGCTCGATCAGGATTCCGTCCATGGGCACCAGCAGAGGATCGTCCGGAAGCCGGACAGACACCTCCACCTCCGGATAGCGCTTTCTGAATTTCAGCACTGCGCTGCCCACGATCTCCTCCACCATCTCCTCCTGCTTATCAATGCTGGCGCTCCCGCCGTTATCACCGATCCTGGTAATGGAAAGAAGGTTTTCCACGATCTGGATGAGCCACTGGGACTCCTCCCGGATGTCCTTTAAAAAAGCCAGTCGTTTTTCATCGGACAGCTCCTCATAATTATCCAGGATCAAAGAGGCGGCTCCCATGATGGAGGTCAGAGGCGTCCGGAGATCATGGGATACAGCCCTCAGAAGGTTCCCCCGCATCTTCTCTTTTTCTGCCTCCAGGCGGATCTGCTCCTGTTTTTTTATCTGGGTAGTCAGGGCGCTGACGCTGCACGCCACCGCCAGCATGGCAATAAACGTCACCGGATATCCGGTTATGGTAAAATCAATGGCAAAATATGGATAGGTGAACACATAATTGACGCCCACCACCGCGATCATGGAGGCGACGATCCCATAAACGTAGCCATCCGTGAACCGTGATATAAAGAGTACCGCAAGTACAAAAAGAAGGGGGACATGGGTATCTGATTCCGCCGCATTCTGGATCAGAAAGCAGAAGCCGGTGGCTGCCCCCAGGATCCCTGCTGTGATCAGGCTGTTTTTTATAACTGAACGCTGTTTCATAAAATACTCCGCTGGATATATCTGATTTCCCGGAACAATACGACGGCTAAAGAAACCGTCGTACCATGGCCACAGGCCATGGTACCTCTCCGAGGGAATGGAGCGCCTGGTTTTTCGCGGTGAACGCGAATACCAGATGCGCGATGGTATAACGTCTGCTTCGCAGACATTATACCATGTCCTGCGGCCATGGTACCTCTCCGAGGGAATAGAGCGCCTGGTTTTTCGCGGTGAACGCGAATACCAGATGCGCGATGGTATAACGTCTGCTTCGCAGACATTATACCATACTTCCATGTTAAAATTTTGCTAAGTTTTGTCTGGGGATCCACTTCGTTCTGCTGCCGGGGGCCGCGAAGGCGGCGCCGCGTATCGAACACCTGCGTCTGACGCTTTGCTCCCTATCTCTTCCACTCCATCCAGCTGACGATCTCCTGCTCCAGCTTTTTCCCTTTTTCCAGCATATAGCTCATTACATCGGCGTACCGCCCGGCCTCCAGCAGATTTTCTGCTTTTCTCCTGTCGTGCGCCTCCAACGGCTTTGCATATGCATCATATTTTTTCAAGGTATCCGTATCCATATAAACCGTATGAAAATCAAGCCCGGTGCCACGGATCAGGTTCTCCACGATATAAAAACCATCCGGATCGATATCCCCAAAATGACTCCACCGCTTTCCCGGGTTATCCCCTGCGATCTGTTTTATGAACGTCTGCTTTACAGAATTATGGTATCCGCTCAGGAAGATCAGAAACGCCCGGTCCATATGCATCCGGTTAAATGAGGTCAGGTTTTCTACGGTTACCACATGTTCCTCTCTGATATACAGTGTTTTCAGATTCTTCAGCGTTTCAGAGGAAAATGCCATGGGCATAGAGGGATCCGTCTGTACGCGCTGTCCATTATAAAAATAGAATTCTGCGTTTCCCTTAAAATATACGTACGACGGATTTGAGTATATCTGGTGTTCCGCCAAAAGGATCCTTTCCGCCTCGCGCATGTCCTCCTTGTCCATCCCATCGGATATTCCCAGCAGCAGCGTTTCGTAATCCCCGTATTTTTTCAGCAGCCTGCAGACCTTTGACCGGTACCTTCTCTCCCACTGCTTACTGTCTCCCAGAACTGCCACCGACAACTCTCTCTCCAGTATGTCCTGCCGGTTCTGCAGGATGAATCTGCAGAGCTCCAATACGGCTTCCGCCTCCTTTTCCTCATAGACCGGCTTTTTATTAAGCTGCAGGCGGGTAATCTGCTCCCGGCAGAATTGATCCAGAAGCGGACTCACGCCCAGATACCGCTGATACAGACCGATCTGTCTGTGCTGCAGAAGGGACCTGTCCTGTCTCTGCAGGATCTCATAATACATCCTCCAGCATTCCGGATTCGCCGTCAGCCTTTTGATCTCTCCATCCCCGTATTTTATCCTTATCAGACCATGGTTCTCCAGTTCCCGCATCTGGTTTTCAAAATCACGGATCTGATCCACATCGGCGTAATCGGAGACATACTCCCGAAATACTTTTTCCGGCGGAATCTGAAAGCTCTGGGTCACCTTATTCTCTCCCTGATACGTTTTGCTCCCTTCGTATTGATCCAGGAGTGCTTCCAGCACCTGCTTCTGGACTGCATTATACCCCATAGCTTTCCCTCACCAGCCCTTCCACCGCATGTGTGTAGCGTCCCGATGTTACTAAGCTGACCGTTGATTCAATAAAAGCCCCAATGCTGCTGATCTTCTCCGGCGGCGCTGCATAAAACACCTGAAACTGGTTTTCTTCAAAATATTTTACCATCTGCTCGATCCTCTCCCGCGACAAAGCGGAAAAGGCCTCGTCGATAAATGCCAGCCTCGCACAGCAGGTCTGCTTCGGATAATATTGGAGCAGGCTTGCCGCCAGGATGATAAAATACGGCGTCTGCTTTTCTCCGTTGCTCGCAGACCCCTGCTTTTTCGACAGGTCGGCCTCGATCTCCTGATTTCCCTGCCTGCTGAGGATCTTCATATCATACGTAAAATATTTCCGGTAATCCGTATATTCCGTTTCATCCTCTTCTTCCAGGATTACGCTCATGAATTCCTGGATATCATGCTCCATCTCCTCGTCATCCCGCGCCGAGTTCATATACACCTCCGGAGAATTCATATACTGCTCCAGTTTTTTGCAGATCCTGAAAAATATACTGCGGTCCGCTTTCTCTGTCATAATAAACCGGTAGGTATCACTGCCAAACGGGATCCGCTTTAACTCCCGGTTGATCCCCTCGATCTCCTCCCGCGCCGTTCGGATCGTTTCATTGATCTCCGCTACAAAGTCATTCATAAAGGCGCTTTCCAGCTTTTTCCCCTGCTCCTCCAGCTTATTATGCGCTTCCTCGATCTTAATGTTGGCAATATTTCTGTACTCATCGCGATAAAACGGGATATAGCCGGTTCCGCGCTTATTTATATCGATCTCCGCCAGCTTGCAGTACCCGATCTGCGCGTTCTCCATCTGCTTGACGCAGGCATCCACCTCGCCTCTTAAATTTATAACCGTCTTTTTCGTGATTGCTCGCCAGGTTCCGGACTTTCCCTTTAAAAGCTTTTCATACTCTTCCAGCATCGGACGTTTTAGTTCCAGATGCTGCATGCACTGATGCTCATAATCCTGGTTCAGCTGATCGATCTCATCTGAGATCAGCTTCAATAAGGCTTCTTTCTGTTCCAGCTCTTTCCCGCAGCCTCCGATATCCCGGGAAATTACCTTTACCGCTCCGCCCAGAGCTTCATACTCCCGCTCCGCATCCTGCTGCTCCTGCATCACCGCCAGAAAATCCGGATTGCTCTGCATCTTGTCAATATCCTGCTGGAGCCTGGCCTTCCGTTCCACGGTCACCTCCAGGGCCCTTGCCGCATCGAAATCATAATGCTGGAGCTCCCAGTCCACACTCTCGATCTCATTTCTGTATCCCCGGCTCTGTTCCCTGTGTTTCTGGTTTCTCCGGCGCTCCTCCTGCTTCTGCCTTTTAGCTTCCTCCTTCCGGTTCAGCTGAAGCTTTATGGCGTCTCCGCCCAGACAGAGCTCTGTTTTGTCCATGTCCATATTCGACACCGCGTAGCTCTTTGCCAGCATACCGTTTTTCATCAGACCGCCTTTGGGATACTCATGGAGTTCCTCCAGGGAATCGCATAGGTGGATCCCGTTCAGCAGATAATTGGCGTATCTTCTTGCATACAAATTAGGGACCACCAGCATCTCCGCTGCAGATCCCGCGCTTACCGCCGTCTCCGGAAGCTTGTCCGTGATCACCACATGAACGCCGTAGAGCCTCCTTTGTTCAAGGATCTCCATGGCTTTATGACAGTATTTTCCATCCACAATGATAAAAAAACGTTTTCGTCCAAGAAACGTCTCAATGGCCGTTCTCCACTGTGCGTCCCTGACCTCCTGGACCAGCTCCGCAAATAACCGCACATCGGTCTGGATCCCCTGCTGCTTCAATTCTTCAGAAATGATCCGTTTGGCCGCTTCTGCATTTTTGGGAAATACCATCTGGTTGGCTCTTAACTGCTTGATCTCCGTTTCCAGCTCATCCAGCTCCTGGTCCAGTTCATGGATCCGGTCTGCGCAGTGGATCTCCTCCTCCCAGAAAATCTGCTTCTGTCCCTGCATCTGCTCTTTAAGCTTCAGGCAGGAGCGGAGCTTCTCCTCCATCTGCCACCCGCTTTCCGACAAATGGCTAAAGCAGTTCCGGTCCTTCTCCTCTATTTCAAAAAACGAATCTGCCCATTTCAATAATCCCAGTATCTGGGACTGCAGCTTTTTCAGGGCCGCCAGATCGCCCTCCTGTTTTTCTTTTTCCTCGCTGAGCTTTTCGATCTGCCGCTCCAGGGCCTGGATACTTTCCTTGACTCCCCGGAAAATATCGTTACTTTCTGCAATACGGCAGCGCTCCCCTGCCTCTTTATACCGCTGATCCAATTCCTTCTGGCGGGTCTCCAAACGGCTCTTTTTCGCCTTCAGAGACTCCAGCTGCACCTCCGTCTGCTTCTTTTCCTCCTCCTTTTCCCTTAATTCCTGATACTGCAGCATCAGTTCCCGTATACGCAGGCTCCTCAGCTTTCTCTCATACTCACTGGTCCGCTGTTCCACGGTTTCCAGCTGGGCTTTACTGCTTCGTAAGTTCTCATACATTTCCTTTATGTGCTCAAACTGGCGCCTCTGTTCCCGCAGTTCCTTTAACGAGTCCACCTTCCCCGGCTCCAGCACACAGTCCTGGATAAACTGGTCGATATTATTCTCCGGATTAAACGCCATCATCTTCAGCAGCTTGGAGCGGTATTTGGCCGCATCGCACCGCAGTCCCAGCGCCCGGAGCACCTGCTCTACGCCTCTTTCCCTTCCCAGAAATTCGGCAGACTTAAGTCTTTCTCCACGAACCTCCAATTCATTTTTCGGAGTGAACCGGATCCGCCTTCCCTCCATTGAGGTAAAATTGATCTCATCGATCCTGGCATCACGGCAGATGAACCAGCTGCTCTTGCATGCGATCTCATTGTCAGACTCCATGCATACCCCGATCACCATAAACGACTGATCCAGCGGCGACCAGAATTCCATGGCAATGTAGCTGATGATCTCTCCTGTCCTTAAATACCTCTCTGAGCCATTGCTTTTGGTATCTCCCCGCACATAGCCGATCACCGTCCGGTCCCGGTCCTTTGCCGCTTTATTGAACTGTGTGTTCCCTGTCAGCAGATATGTCATCGCATCCAGGACCGTAGACTTTCCGCTGCCGTTTACTCCCGTAAGCAGCGTAGAGCCCTCCAGGCGGATACATTCATTCTGAAACCGGGCCCACTGGACCAGCAATAATTTTGTGGCTGTTTTTCTATTCATACTCATCTGCATCCTCCTCGCCCGAGGCCTCTCCCGTTTTCTCAAGCATTCTCTTTTTCGTCAGTTCAGCAAAACGGCCAAATTCCTCTGATTCCAGCGCAAACTGCAGCGATGGGTATAATCTGACCAGACAGTCCTTTTCTCCGATCTTTCCATTCACCTCAATTAAATTAAACCGGGAAAATAAGGTCAGGATATTGGTCATGGTACTTTTATCGATCTGGTCCTTAACGCCATACTTCTCCAGTTCAAACTGTATTTCCGTAATAGACACCAGGATCGCGCGGGATAAGCTTCCTGAACGGATCCGGTCCGCATATAAGGTCCAAAGGCAGCACAATACCACGCTTTCGGCCTTTTTTAACTGCAGCCGGTTCACCTGGACCTTTCCGCTTTCCCCGGCATCTGCACAGTTTCTCAGCATTACGACCCCATTCTCCCGGTCCACCACGATGTCAAAACCAATATACCGGAAATACGCTGAAAATGGCTCCGGTTTTTTCGAGATAAAATAATAGGCCTTTTTATTTTCTTCATCCTTATCACGGACAATAAAGGTATTTTTCAGCAGCCGCCTGCAGGAGCGCTGAAACAGATCCTTCTCCGACGAGGTATATGCCTCCCAAAATTCTTCTATCTGCATGGATCCTCCTCTTTTGAAATCTGAAATCTGCGGAGTATCATTCCATTGGTTTCCATGTATCCGTTTTCCAGCTGGATGGTATAACCATTCTCCGGCCCGTATGCCGCCGCAGACAGCGCACAAAGCAGATCCCGTTTGCTTTCCATCGGCAGCTCATCGCTGTGTATCTGCTTCTGACCGCCCATGACATGCTCCAGATAATCCTTCATTTTTTCTTTTGAATACGGATTATAGGCCGCCCTCTCATGCTCTTCCCTGGCCCGCCGAAGATCCTCCTCGGACAGCTCCTCCGCCTCCGCAAAGGTCCCTTTCCGAATGCTCTGCGCCTTTCGCGGGAACCGGATGGAGCCCGTGTCAATAAATTCATTTCTATCCAATAAAAAAAGATCTGCCATCTCTTCCGGCAGCTCTGACTTCCATCCGACCTCTGGCATGGATTCGGTTATATACCGCAGCGTCTGTTCCACATTTCCCCGGACATCCATTTCCCGGTTTCTTAAAAACCTGGCCCGGCCAACAGCGATCTGAAGGTATATGTTGATCTTATGCTTGATCTCTTTCATGATACGGTCGTAATCATCTGCCAGGAAGCCCTTGGTCCGCTGGATCATGTCCAGCACATATTCCCTGGCTTCCGCCTCTTCCAGTTCCTCCTCCACCGCACAGCCGATCACCAGAAGTTCAAAAAGCTCATTATCATTCTGCATCTTTTCCAGCTTTATACGGATAAAGGAACGATAAATATGGATATTCTGCTGTTTTGTCAGCCTGGCGTATTCCCGGATAAAACTGCCCTCACAATACTCCAGAATATTCTCTGTCAGGCTTTCCAGGGTCTCCTCCTGCACCATCCGTTCGATGATCTTTTTTATAAACGTGGAAAGGCGCTTCAAGGATTTCGACAGCATTTTCGCATTCCGATAGACATTTCTCAGACCTTCCACATACGGATCTCCCGACCACTGCTCCTCATTTTTCAAAACATTATAAATGTTATAGATATAGCTGGAAAATTCCTCACGCTCCGGCGCCCTCAGCTGCTGTAAAAATTCAGCCAGCAGGATCCCCTGCTCCGTCATGATAATATACTTTTCATAGGTCGTATCATCATGCTCTTCCTCCAGCCAGCCAATTTCCTTCGAGCAGAATTTCCGTATGATCCCGTTTGCCAGATCATTATAGTTTTTCCGGGTTCCCTTTTCATCCTCTTCGACAAAATCCACATGATTTTCCAGCAGATAAACCGCCAGTGAATCCCGGATATGGCTTCGGGAGATCCGATACGAGATCTCCCGGTCATACTGATCATAAATGATCTGAAGACAATCCGAATATACCCCGCTGTTGCTCCCACTGGAAAGACAGTTGAAAAATCCAGATGGTATCATCTGAAATAGCTTTTCCATTTATACTTCCTCTCTTCGTCCGCGCTGCCGCAGCTCTTTGTATTTTATTTCCGCAATGGCTTCAGTCCGGCAGCAAAGCCCTTTCTCTTTGAAACGTTTCTCTTTTACCAGAATTTTATCATAGGAGCTCGCTTGTTACAAGATTTTATTCTGATCCATTTCTTATTCTGCTTCCTGCTCAGATTCTTCCTGCTGTTCCTTTCGTTCAGCCGTCCATCTCCCCTGTTCCCCTGTCAGACCGCCGCTCCTGCACTCAAGAACAAGCACTCCGGCTCATTCCCCACGGCGCTGACGGATGATAAAATAGAGGAAAACACAAAATGCCGACAGAGAAGCACCCATACAGGGAAAATAAAGCTCACTGGACATCACAGCAACAGCCGGATGGCTCAGGACGCACATGGTCACGCAGGCTGCAAAGGCCAGACCGCCCAGCAGGATATATAGTAGATTCCAGTTTCCATCTGGCTCCAACGCATTCTCCCAGGCTTTCCTGCGCTCCAGCTCCCGTAGCAGCATGTCCTCATCGGGATTTCCTTTGATCAGAAGATCGGTACACCGGGTCACACGCATATCTGGATGACGCACCTGGCATCGGACCGCGTAGTGGCTGCGGTTTTCCTTGATATTTAACACCTTCAAAATTTCGTCCGCCCCCCCCCTTCAAATAATCTCTAATTACGCGATGCATCGTTACATCAGCAAATTATTCATCTACTTTTTCAATAGACCCTTCTTAATAATTCTTTAAACAACTCAAGCAATTAAAAACAGCATAGCGGCAATAAAAATTAGGATTAGAAAGATCCACTTTAGTATCTCTTTCCAGTCATTTTTTCCACAAACAATAACCTTAGTAAATAACAAAAGGAAAAAGATACAAACTATTGTTGATGTATTAATCAGCAATATGACACCTAGCCCTTTTTCCGCAAATGTGGCTATACTGCTCATATTCACAATAAGAAGTGCAATTATTGCCGCAAATACAGAGATAATCTCTATGCTCTTTATAGTGCTATTTTCTATATCATTCACTCTTTTTTAAAGACTAGATTTTGTTTCCTCAACATAAGATTTGTACTCTTGAACACTTTGATCAATCACCTCTTGAAACGAATTTTCCAATTGACTAGTAATTTGTTCTGTTTGTAAATCGTCTAATATTTCTCTGTACAATTCTAGTCCAGATATTTGTGCCTTTTGACTAAGTTCAATTTTGCTATCATCTGTTATACTATTTTCAAATTCACACAAATTTTCAAGATATTTATTTGTGTTCTCCGAATGTAAATCATCAACAAAATTATCAATATATTCTACATTATAGTCAGAATATTTCAGCAGTCCTTTACGAGCTAAACACTGTACGTTGCTTTTTAATAATTCTTTACTACTTGTTGGTGTATGCTCTTTAAGAATCTGTACTGCTTCACTCATTGACATTGGATGAACAGTAATCCAGTTTAATTCAGAATACTTTTGGCAAGAGGCTTCTGCTATCCATATAAAGCTATCATACAAATTTGATTCTTTTAATGACTTTATACAGTCTGAATATATTCCCTTCATTTTATATTCCCTTCATTTTATATTCCCTCGTATATCGTATTTAATTTCTTCTGTTAAATATTGTACAACCAATCATATGAACAACATAGCCCGAAGTGATTAAAAAAGAGCAATGCTGCAAGCCCCCAATGGCAGCCTTCTGCCCTCGCCTTACTCTGCCACAAACTCCGAGAACTCCCGAATCACATTCGTTACCTCATCCCACAACTTTTTTATATCATTACAAATACCCATGACAGTTTGTATA
>CAJMRM010000013.1 GCA_905215775.1 uncultured bacterium | reverse complement strand
TTTTCTCTCCTATTCTCCATTTTTATATTTCAAGCTCAAAGCCTGTGTAGATCTCGGTTGCCGCCGTATCATTAAACACCCGGAGGATCTCCATGGCCCTTTCTCCTGTGCAGTGTCCCGTGCAGATCCGCCGGATCCCGGTCTCTTTGATCCGGCCGGCCAGATCCCGCACTTCCTGGTCCTCAGACCGGAACAGGTGGAAGCCTCCGATGAGGCCGTAGATCTGCTTTCCCGGGAAGGCAGCCTCCGCTTCCCGGATGATCACATCCGCTCCGCCGTGGGAGCAGCTGTTGAAGATCACCAGCCCCTCCTCCGTATCAAACACCAGGCTCTGCTCATGGGAAAAATCATCGGGCATCCACCGCCCGTTTTTCTTTACGTACATCCCGGCCTTTTTTCCCACGCCGGCAAGGCCCGGCGTCCGGTGGGCAAGGAGCGTCACGCCCGGGAGCACCTTCAGATCTCCGTCGGCATAAACGATCCGGTCCTTATACGTTTCCAGATAACCCGGATGGATCCCTATGTATTTTTTAAACAGGAAATTTTTTCTGCTGTAACAGTTTTCTCCTGCGCTCTTCTGAAGGTAAAATTTTGCCGTGGAATTTCTCTTAAAAAACTCTCCCAGGCCGTCTGAATGGTCAAAATGGGCATGGGACAGGACTCCCAATTCCACATCCTCCAGCCGGATCCCCATCTGGTCTGCGTTTTCCCCGAAGGCCTCCGTGGTTCCCGTATCCAGAAGGATCCTGTGCCCATTGTATTCAATATAAATGGAAAGCCCCCATTCGGCCTTCCACTGATTTTTTGTGATATTATCCACCAGAACTCTTGCTTTCATCTATGCGTCCCCTTTCTGCTCCGGCCATTCTTCCGGATCCGCCGGTTTCCCTGTCCTCGGGGCCTGGACCTCCCGCCGGATCGATGTCCGGCCTTCGGCTCTTTAGGAGCGGCTCCGTTCCAGAATCTCCTCCATGGCCCGGCAGAACAGCTCCAGCCCCCTTTGATCCTCCTCCGTAAACCGTCCCAGCCTGGGGCTGTCCATGTCCAGAACTCCGTAAAGCGCTCCGTTTTTGTGGAGAGGGATCACGATCTCGGAATTGGAGGCGCAGTCGCAGGCAATATGCCCGGGAAACTGATGGACGTCCTCCACCCGCACCGTCTGGTCTTTTTCTGCCGCCGTTCCGCAGACGCCCCGGCCCGGCAGGATCCTGGTGCAGGCCGGTTTTCCCTGGAACGGCCCCAGGATCAGGCTCTCATCCCTCCACAGATAAAATCCGGCCCAGTTGAGCCCCTCCAGGCTGTCATATAAAAGTGCAGAGGCGTTGGAGAGATTGGTGATCTCATACTCCACATCCTCCGCCAGGGCGCACAGCTGGTCTCTTAAAAATGCATAATCGGTCATAGCTTTCTCCTTTTTATCGGCCGTTTTCCGGCCTGTGTTCTCCCGCCGGTTCCTCTGCGGCGGCCAGATCCAGGAGACGTCCGGCATTTCCGGTGGCCCCCAGGAGCGTCCCTCCGGCGTCAAAGACCAGGATGCCTGTTTCCAGGGTCTCCGGAGCCCTCCGCCTCATATACCAGTCCATGCGCTCCAGAAGCACTGTCATGGTCTCCTTAAGAATCCCCGCCGCCTTAAGCTCCTCCAGGGCCTGCTCGGTCGTATTGGCCTCCTGGATCCTTTTCAGTGTACCGATCCCGGCTCCGGCCCCCAGGGCGCAGGCCACAAGAGTCTCCATCCGGCCGTCCCCTTCTTTTGAATGGGTATTCATGATGCCACAGCCCAGTTTCACCAGCTTTCCCAGATGACCTGCCAGGAGAAGGCCGGAAAAACCCAGCTCGCCGGCCAGATCCAGGGTCCGTCCCACAAAATTGCTGCAGACCACCGCCTGTATTTTTCCGATGCCTTCCTGCTCCAGATAGGCTGAAAGGAACCGCTCCCCCATGTTTCCGGGCACGGCGGCCACAAACCGTCTTTTTTCAGACCGCAGTACCTGCAGATGGGCTCGGATGGTCTCTATAAGGGCTTCCTCGCTCATGGGCTCCACGATCCCGCTGGTTCCCAGGATGGAGATCCCTCCTGTGATCCCCAGGACCGGATTAAAGGTCCGTTCCGCCGCCTCCGCTCCTCCGGGAACGGAGATAAGGATCTCCACCGGCCGCTCCAGTCCGGCCGCCTCTAATATCTCTTCCGCAGCGGCCGTGATCATCCTCCGGGGAACGGAGTTGATGGCCGCCGCTCCCACCGGCTGGTCCAGGCCGCCCCTGGTCACCCGGCCCACGCCCTCTCCTCCGTCAATGATCACCCGGACTCCCCCGGAAGCTCCCGGCAGAAATCTGGCCCGGGCAAAGATCAAAAGGCCGTCGGTCACATCCGGATCGTCTCCGGCGTCCTTTTTTACCGCACAGGAGGCGGCTCCGTTCTCCGCCCTTTTCTCCAGCAGCGGCACCCGGACGGTCTGGCCCGCCGGGGTCATAAGCTCTGCCGTTTCCGGCCATATCCCGGAAACCAGAAAGGAAACGGCTCCGCTGGCCGCCAGGGCCGCGCAAGTTCCGGTGGTATATCCCCGCCGCAGCATTTTTTTATCCTTATAAACGAACGCTTCCATGATTCCAGTCCTCAAGAATGACCGCCAGCAGGCCGTCTGCCGTATAATCTGCGGCCGTTTTCATGCGCCGGACCCCAAAGGAGCGCAGCACCTCCGCCGTGGCCTTCCCGATGCATACCGCACAGGGCCCCGTTTCCAGGAGCCTTCTCTTTTCCTCTTCAAGATCCTGAAAAAAGCCGCGCACGCCGGAACCGCTTTCAAAGGTAAGGTAATGGAGTCCGGAAAGCTCCCCAAGGGCCTCCCTTCCCACCGGTTCTGTCTCCACATCGTAAATGGGAACGTCCCGGACGGAGATCCCCCCCTGGCACAAAACCTCCCTCAGTATGGGAGAACCCATTCTGGCCCGGGGGATCAGGACAGTCTCTCCGGGGCGGAGCCTGGTTAATAATCCTCTGGCCAGAGCCTCTGTTGTGTACGTCCCAGGCATATAGTCCGGGAAAAGGCCGTATTCCTCCAGGGCCTTTCCGGTGCCGCTTCCCACCACGGCAAATTTCACATGGCCCAGGCTCCGCAGATCCATCCGGCGATCCCTCATGGTCTCAAAAAAGATCCGGACCCCGCTGCTGCTGGTAAAGACGACCCAGGAAACCTCTTCCAGCCGCTCCAGACAGCCGGACAGCTCCTCCCGGCCCGAAGGCACGATCCGGGAAATCCCTGCCCGGACCACTGACGCTCCCTGGAATCTGAGCCTTTCTGAAAGCTTTTTCCACATCCCGTCCGTTCCGGTGATCCCCACCAGGGCCCCGCTCAAAGGAAGCTCCTTTTTACAGGTCATGGAAAAGGCGGCCACCGGACCGACCACGATGATCCCCGGCGGCTTCAGACCCGCTTTTCTCACGGCTGCCGGAAGAGAAGAAAGCTCTGCCCGGACGCAGCGGCTGTCGGGAAGGGTCCCGTTGGTGACCACCGCCGCCGGAGTCCCGGGAGACTTTCCGTATTTTATGAGATTTTCCACGATTTTCTCCAGGTTGGACAGACCCATGAGAAAGATGAGGGTCCCTGGAAGGCGGGCGTATTGGTCAAAGCCGCCGGTGAGGCTGTCCCCGCTTCCGGCTCCCACTGCCGTATGGCCTGTGATCACATGGAAGCTCTGCCCTATCCCGCGATGGGTCACCGGGATCCCCGCATGGGAAAGGGCCGCAATGGCTGAGGTCACGCCGGGGACCACCTCATAGGGGATCCTGTGGGCCAAAAGGCTCTGGATCTCCTCTCCGCCCCGGCCAAAAACAAAGGGATCTCCGCCCTTTAAGCGGACCACGCGCTTTCCCCTCAGCCCCAATTCCACCAGGATCCCGTTGATCTCCTCCTGGGTCCTGCTGTGACGGCCGGATTCCTTTCCCACATAGATCTTTTCGCAGTCCGCCGGTACCAGTTCCAGAAACTCCCGGGATGCCAGCCGGTCATAGACCACGGCCTCTGCGGTTTCCAGAACCTCTTTTCCCCGGAGGGTCAGAAGACCCGGATCGCCCGGTCCGGCCCCCACCAGAAATACCATTCCCTTATTCATGGTCCAGTCCCTCCGTAACTGCCGCAGCCAGGGCCTCATATTCCTCCGGCGCTCCGGAAGCCTCCCGGCGCAGGATCCCGTTTTCCGTTCCCTTCATAAGCTTTATATGGAAGCTGCCGTTTTCTAAATAGCTGTATACGCCCACGGCTCCGGTGCATCCGGCTCCCAGACGTTTTAAAACCATCCGCTCCGCAGCCAGGGACCGGAAGGAGGCAGGATCGTTTATGACCTTAAACACAGGGGAAAATTCTGTGTTCTCCCGGCTCTCCACCGCGATGATCCCCTGGCCTCCGGCCGGGATAAATTCCTTCTCCGGCAGACGCTCAAAGGAAAAATCCGGATCAGAAAACAGGCCCATGCGCTTTAACCCAGCCGCTGCCAGAAGGATGGCGTCATACTCCCCTTCCCGGAGCTTCTGGAGCCTTGTCTGGATATTTCCGCGCAAAAGGCCGCAGCGGGCGTCCTGCCGCTCCCGGATCTGTACCTGGCGGCGGGGGCTTCCGGTTCCCACAAAAACCGGCCCGTCCGGAAGCGGCCTGCCCTTTACGGTCACAAGAACGTCTCCGGCCTCTTCCCTTGGCAGGGCCGCCGCAATGACCAGCCCCTCTGCCAGCTCCTCCGGCATGTCCTTGGCGCTGTGGACCGCGCCGTCGATCCGTCCCTCCAGAAGGGCCCTTTCAAATTCTGAAATAAACGCTCCCTTTCCGCCAAATTCCACCAGAGGCCGGTCCAGGATCCGGTCGCCTCTGGTCACAATGGGAACCAATTCTGCCGCCAGCTCCGGGAAGGCCCGCTCAATGGCCTCCGCAGCCAGCCTGGCCTGCGCCATAGCCAGAGGGCTTTTCCGGGTCCCCAGGCGGATCACCTTTTTTTCCTTGTTCAACAGCCGGTCTCTCCTTTCTCCTTGACGATCACCAGGGAATAATACCCGGCGTCCTCCGGGATATCCTGGGCCCGGTCCACGAGCCGTTCCCCGGCCATCCCGCAGTTTTCTGCCATGCGGACCTCATACGCTCCGGAAACCAGGGCATTTTTCACGGTTCCCATCTGTTTTCCGGATTTCATCAGTACCCGGGTACCGGGGAGGGAAAGCCCCTCCTCCAGCGGATAGGAGCCCGGAAGGATATGGATGGGCGTATTTCCGTCTCCCAGGCTGACGGACAGCCTGGCGGCCGCCGCACAGAAGGAGGTGACTCCGCTTACGATCTCTGCCTCATAGCCCATGGCCGTGAGGCGTCTGTGGAGATACATGTAGGTCGAGTACACAGTGGGATCCCCCAGGGTAAGGAATACCAGATCCCGGCCCTGGTCCAGGTATCCTGCGGCCTTCCGGGCCAGACAGTCATGGCTCTCCTTTAACTGTTCCGGATCCCTGGTCATGAGAAACGGGAAGGAGACCACCTCCTTCTCCCGGATCTCCTCCACCGCTCCGGCGGCGATCTGGTAGGCCTTGCAGGCTTCTTTCTCCTTCGCCGGGATCCCGATGATCCCGGCATTTTTTATGAGCCTTACGGCTTTTATGGTCAGAAGCTCCGGATCGCCCGGTCCCACTCCGACTCCGTATATTTTTCCAGCCATAGCTTCTTTATACTCCTTTAAAAAGGAACCGGTCCATGAGCTGCTTGCCCTCCGGAACCAGGATCCCTGTTTTTTCAGCTTCTTTTTCACAATATGGGCGGGAAGCTTCCGGCTCTCTCCGGCTGTCGTAAAGAAGATACGGCACCGGTCCGGCTGTATGGTGTCTGAGGGCTGCCGGGGTCCCATGATCCGGCAGCACCAGAAGCCGGAATTCCTCTCCGCTTTCCCTTAGCCCCTGGTATATGGGGCCGGCGAGCCTCCGGTCCAGATTTTCAATGGCGCGGACCTTATCCCCAAAGCTTCCCTTGTGCCCGGCCGCGTCCGGAGCCTCCAGATGCACATAGCAAAAGTCCATCCCCTCTTCCAGAAGCGCCCTTAAGGCCGCCCGTGCCTTTCCTTCATAATCCGTATCCAGGCTTCCATCGGCGCCCGGAACAGAAAAAAGCTTAAGACCCGCTGCCAGGGCCAGTCCCCGGATGACCCCTGTGGCCGTGACTGCTGCGCCGGAAAGACCGGTCCTTTCAGAGAAGTCCGGCAGCTCGCAGGCAGTACCGGCTCCCCAGGGCCAGAAGCAGGCGGGTTCCTGCGGGAACCTTTCTTTTAACGTCCGATAGCTGTCCTCTGCAAACTGCCTGAACGCGCTCTGCTGCGGAAGATAATCCCGGAGCCGCTTCCCTGCTATCTCATGGGGAGGCACAGGCCCCCCGCCGGACGCGTCGGCATATGTAAGACCGGGCGCCGTCAAAAGTCCGTCCTTCCATAAAAGAAGGCATTTCCCGTTTTTTCCCGGGATCAGGACCAGACCGGCTGCTTTTCCTGCGGCTTCCATCACGGCCTTGCAGGCCTCGGCTTCTTTTCCTTCCAGCGCCGGGATCCCCGGATCTCCCATCCGCATTTCTCCAAGGGTCCGGCCTTCTCCCAGAAGGCCTGTCAGGTCGCAGCGGCAGGCCAGGTCATGGGCTCCCAGACGGACCCCGAAAGCCCTGGCCTCCAATGAGGCCCGGCCCCGGTAATACTGCGGCCCTCCGTATCCCAGGATCGAAAGATTGGCCGTATCGCTTCCGGGAGCCATTCCCTCCGGTACCGTCTGTACAAGTCCCGTCTCTCCTGCGCCGCAGAGCCGGTCAAGGACCGGGGTGCGGGCCAGCTCTAAAGGCGTCCTTCCTCCGGGACAGCTTCCGGGCAGGTCCGCCATCCCGTCTCCCAGGATCACTGCGTATTTCACCAGCGCACCGGTCCTTTTCCGAAAACGGATCCCTCAAAATTTCCCTTATATTCCCTGGGAAGCTCTCCTCCGCCTTCCATGGCCCGGTATAGCTCCGTCACCATCCGCGCGCCGAAGGGTACGGTTTTATAAAATTCCAGCTCCAGATAATCGGCCACGGTCTTCAGGCCCCGCACCGGCCTTCTCCGCATCAGCATGCCGTGGACCTGGTCGTAATGGCCCGCAGCCCGGAGTCCCAGACAGATGAAGGTTTTAAACAGCTCTCCGGAATTTACAAAGACCCGCATGGCCGCCTTGAAGCTCATGATGCATTCTCCCACTGTCTCCCGGCTTTCTGAAAGGACCCGGGAAGCGGCCAGACGGGTCATGGAGGTGTTTTTCACATGGGAGGTCACGTCAGCCCGCAGAGGTGTCATTCCCTCCCGGACCAGGAGCCTCCGGTCCAGCTCCGTCTCGATCTCCCCATGGGTAAAGATGGTGCTGTCGTCCGTGTGGTTTACATATTCATGAAGGCTGTGGTCCAGGGCAAAGTGACAGGCAAAGCCCAGCAGATACGCCTCCATGGCCGCCCTTTTTTCCGGATCCCTCTCCTTTTCCCAGGCCTTTATGCCATGGGAAAAAAGCACCCGGGCCGGCTCCTCGTGGAGCCAGAAGCCCTTATGGACGACGCGGTTATCATTTAATGAACGGTAAAAGAACAGGATGTCCGGCCCAAAAAGTCCCAGATAAAAGCAGTCCTTTTCCCTCCGGACCGCTTTCCGGATCCCCGGATCCAGCTTCCTGTAGACCAGACGTCCAAACAGATCATGGGCAAATGCTGCCGGCATATGAAACACCCCTTTCTCCAATCCATTCTGAAAGGGGCCGCTGCAAAAGGAAAGTCCAGAAACCACTCTTTTGCAACAGCCCCGTTTACTTCCTTATTTAATTACTTTCATCCCGCCCATATACGGCTGCAGGGCTTCCGGAATCCTTACAGAGCCGTCGGCCTGCAGGTTATTCTCCAGGAATGCAATGAGCATTCTCGGCGGAGCCACCACGGTGTTGTTTAATGTATGGGCAAAATATTTCTTTCCGTCTGCGCCGTTGACACGGATCCGCAGTCTTCTGGCCTGGGCATCTCCCAAGTTGGAGCAGCTGCCCACCTCAAAATACTTCTTCTGTCTCGGAGACCATGCCTCCACGTCCACGGATTTTACCTTTAAGTCCGCCAGATCGCCGGAGCAGCACTCTAAGGTACGCACCGGGATATCCAGGGAGCGGAACAGATCCACGGTATTCTGCCACAGGACGTCGAACCATTTCTTCGACTCGTCGGGATGGCATACCACGATCATCTCCTGTTTTTCAAACTGATGGATCCGGTAAACGCCTCGTTCCTCGATGCCGTGGGCTCCCTTTTCCTTACGGAAGCAGGGGGAATAGCTGGTGAGGGTCTTGGGAAGCTCCTCCTCGGGAATGATGGTATCGATGAATTTTCCGATCATGGAGTGCTCGCTGGTACCGATGAGGTACAGATCCTCGCCTTCGATCTTATACATCATGGCATCCATTTCGGCAAAGCTCATAACGCCGGTGACCACGTCGCTGCGGATCATAAACGGCGGCACACAGTAGGTAAAGCCCCGGCCGATCATAAAGTCTCTGGCATAGGAGATCACTGCGGAGTGGAGTCTTGCGATGTCTCCCATTAAATAGTAGAAGCCGTTTCCGGCCACCCTTCTTGCGGAATCCAGATCAATGCCATTGAATTTCTCCATGATCTCCGTATGGTAAGGGATCTCAAAATCCGGAACCACCGGCTCACCGTACTTCTGGACCTCTACGTTTTCGGAGTCATCCTTTCCGATGGGTACGCTGGGATCGATGATGTTGGGAATGGTCATCATGATCTTTTTGATCCTGGCGTCCAGATCCTTCTCTTTTTCCTCCAGCTCTGCCAGATGGTCGGAGGCCTCTGTCACCTGCTTCTTTACTTCCTCAGCCTCTTCCTTTTTTCCCTGGCCCATCAGGGCTCCGATCTGTTTGGAGATCTTATTTCTGCTGGCTCTCAGGTCGTCGGCCTCTTTCTTTACTTTTCTGTTTTCTTCGTCCAGGGCGATCACCTCGTCCACCAGTGGCAGCTTGGAATCCTGGAATTTATTCCGGATGTTCTGTTTTACGATCTCCGGGTTTTCTCTGACGAATCTCAAATCTAACATACTGACTGTCTCCTTCTGCTTTATCTCCCGCATCCGAACATGGACGCAATTTTACGCTTATGTCCAAATATACCACAAATTTTCACGAAAAGGAAGGGGCATTCTATTTTTTCACCAGTTTCCCCAGAATTTCCTCAAAGCATACGCCGTTGGCATGGGGGACGTCCAGCTCGTCGGAAATATGGATGCAGTCCTTTACAAACCGGGCCGCCTGCTCCACCGCTTCCTTCAGGGATCTTCCTCTTAAAAGCGCCCCGGCCGTCACCGACGCAAATACGTCGCCCGTCCCCGGTCTTTGTCCGCCGGCGCATTTCACCTTGACAAAGGAGGGGGCATCCATGCCCCGATCCAGGACCACGTTGGTAAAAAAGTTTCCCTCCCGGACTCCGGTGATGACCACAGACCTGGCTCCCATGAGCCGCAGCATCATGGCCATGTTAAGGAGCTCCCTCCTGGTCCAGCCCTTTTCCTTATAGGGCGTCCCCGTGAGGATGCAGGCCTCCGTCACGTTGGGGGTCGTCACATCCGCCCGGCTCACCAGGAGCTTCATCTCCTCGCACATTTCCTCCGTATAGGTGGCATAAAGGCGTCCGTGATCTCCCATGACCGGATCCACCAGCACCAGCGTATCATCCCCGCTCAGGCTCTCCACCATATCGATGACCATGGCGATCTGCTCCGCGGAGCCTAAAAACCCTGTGGCGATGCCGTCAAAGGACAGGCCCAGCTGGACCCATTTGTCTGTATAAGCCGGCATTTTTTCTGTATAATCATCAAAAAAATATACGGGAAATTCTGTGTGATTGGACAGGATGGCCGTGGGAACCGGGCAGGCCTGATGCCCCATGGCCGATAAAATGGGAAGAGCCACTGTAAGAGAACAGCGGCCATACCCGGAAAGATCGTTGATCACTGCGATCTTTTTCTGTTTGTGTGTAAATGTCTCCATGATTGCTTTTTCCTTCTTTTTTCCCCATGATACTTCCGAAGCGGATCGTTCTGAATATCCAGTTCAGGATTTTTAAACCGGGCCAGTCCTGCCATCCCTGGACTCCACGCACAGCAGGAGCCCCGACCGGAAGGTCAGCACCGCCGTTTCCTCCATGACCTCGTTACTGATACAGAGACTGGGATTTTCCAGGATGGAAATATCCTTTTCTTTCAGAGGATATTTAAAGCCCGTCAGCGTGATCCCCCTTACGGCCTCCGTCACCGGAAGAAAGGATACATAGCTTCCGTACAGCCTTTCTTTTTCAAAGACAACCTGGGGATCCAGCTCTGCATCTGCCAGAAAGATCTTATTAAAGGCATCGTAAATGGTCACCCGGAGGCCCCTTTTCCTTCCCTGGGCCAGAAGCTGGATGTTGGACAGCTCATGATCCAGACGGCCTCCTGTGGCTCCCAGCATATCCACAAAAACACAGCCGGCGGCCAGAGCATCCCGGAGCGCCAGCTCCGTATCCGTTTCGTCCTTTTCCGGCTCATGGACGTCTGCCGTTACGCCGGAGCGCTCCCGGTATTCCAGGAGCCGCTCCCTTCCCAGGGTATCAAAATCCCCCACCAGCAGATCCGGACAGAGCCCCAGGGCCTCACACGTCTCCAGCCCCGCGTCCACGGCGATCACAAAATCATAGCTCCGGCCGGAAAGGAACCGCCTTCCAAAGGACAGATCCAGCGGCCCGCCGGTGACCATAAGACAGCGCTTCATCCGGCTCACCGTCCCTGGTACTGGGAAAAGATCTCCAGAAATTCCCGGGTATTGGCCGCCGCATCGTTTTTAAACACGGCAGAACCGGCTACGATCACATTGGCTCCCGCATCCAGAACATCCCGGACATTGGCGGCAGAAATCCCGCCGTCCACCTGGATATCCGTGGAAAGGCCGGCTTCATTCAGCATAAAGCGGAGCTTTCTGATCTTTTCCAGGGTATAGGGGATGAATTTCTGGCCACCGAAGCCCGGGTTCACCGACATGATCAGGAACATATCGGCTTCCTTTAAAACGCAGGAAAGCGTCTCCACCGGTGTGGCCGGATTCAGGGCCACCGCCGCCTTACAGCCGCACTCCCTGATCTGGTTCAGGGTCCGGTCCAGATGGCGGCAGGCCTCCTGGTGGACGCAGATCAGGTCGGCTCCGGCTTTTTTTATATCTGCCACATAGCGGCCCGGCTCCTCCACCATCATATGAACGTCGAATACCTTATCCGTCACAGGACGCAGCTTCTGGATCACCGGCATTCCAAAGGAAATGCTGGGCACAAAGGCCCCGTCCATGACATCCAGATGGATATATTCTGCTCCCGCGTCGGCTACGGTCCTTACTTCCTCTCCCAGCCTGGAAAAATCGGCTGCCAGTATGGATGGCGCTAAGATATACATATCAATATCTCCTTTTATTCTTTAGTTCTTCGTAGATCAGCCGGTAATTTTCATACCGGGAATCTGCCAGCTTTCCTTCCTTTACGGCTTCCTTGACGCCGCATTCCCGTTCCCCTATATGGACGCAGCCCAGGAACCGGCAGTCCGGCACAAAGGGCTCGAATTCGGGAAAATATCCCGAAAGCTCCTCTGGCTTCAGACTCTCCACGTAAATGGAGCTGAAGCCGGGAGTATCCATCACAAAGGTTTCCGGTTCCACAAAAAACAGCTCCGTATGTCTTGTGGTATGGCGGCCCCTGCGGATCTTCTCGCTGATGGCCCCGGTCTCCATGGCGGCCTCCGGCTGGATCTGGTTGGTCAGGGAGGATTTCCCTACCCCCGACGGACCAGCCAGGGCCGTGGTCTTTCCTTTTAAAAGCTCCCGGATCGTTTTCACGCTTTCGCTGTCATTGGCGCAGGTAAAGTAGACCGGGTATCCGGCGGCCTCATAGATCTGCCTAAGCTCCCGTTCCTTTTCTCCGGTTCCCAGATCCTTCTTATTAAAACACAGGATCACAGGAACGCCCTGCATTCCCATGGTCACCAGAAACCGGTCCAGAAGGTTGAGATTGGGCTCCGGGTCTGTGACCGCAAAAACGATCATGGCCTGGTCGATGTTGGCCACCGCCGGACGGACCAGCTCGTTTTTGCGTTCCAGAACGTCTGTGATATTTCCGGTCCGCTCTTTTTCATCCAGGACCGAAAATTCCACATCATCCCCCACCAGGGGCTTTATCTTTCTGCTGCGGAATACGCCCTTGGCCTTACATTCGTACACCTGGGAGATCCCATCATGAACGTAATAAAACCCGGCGATCCCTTTTATGATCTTTCCTCTCATGAACCTCTCTTACACCTCTGTCTCCACAAAGTTTACATTGTAGGAAGTGAGGACAACGTTGTTGGTCAGGTCCACGATCTCCACTTCCCCGGTGGATACGCCGTCCGCTCCCCGGATATGGTCCAGACGGATATCCAGCATGGTGCTGGCGGAATATGCCTTGGGCTCTGCCAGCTTCGTGTACGTCACCTTTCCGTTGACGGTCTGCTTTAACCGGATCAGGATCTGCACCTCCGAGGATTCCGCCCCCGGTCCGAAGGATACCATAAGGGGATACGTAACCTGGAGAGACGCCAGGAACTGGGTCTTTGGCGGCTCCGGTCCCAGGCTCACCACCAGATCCACGGCGGTTCCCAGCTCTGCATCCGTATCCTTTTCAATTCCCTGGCTGATCACCTGGCCTGCGGGCACCGAGGCGTCATGGGCCTTTGAGATCTCTCCCGTCAGAAGCCCGGCCTCACTCAGCAGGGCTGCCGCCTCATTCTCCGTCTTTCCATAGAGATCCGGCACCGGCACCACCTCTGCCTCCGGCCCTGTGCTTACGTAAAGGGTCACCGAATCGCCCAGGGCCGCTTTGTCCTCCGGCTCCATGCGGACGATCTTCCCAGCCTCCACGTCCTCGCTGTTTTCTTCCACCACCACGGCCTTTAAGCCCTTGGCTTCCAGAAGACGCACAGCCGTTTCCAGGGTCATATCTGTGATCCCCAGCTCCTGCAGCAGGATCTTATCCGATCCGCTGCTGATGGTAACCACCACCTTGGAATACCGGGATACCACCGAATCCGGCGCATCGGCCTGGCTCATGACCACGCCCTTCTCCACCGTATCAGAATTTTCCATGATCACCTGCATGGTGAGATCCAGAGCGTCCAGCTTGGCCTCCGCTTCCTCCTGGGTATCTCCCACCAGCTTCGGCATCCGGACCTCCTTCTGGGACAGGGTGGTCTCCTTTTCTTTTTGCTCCTCTGTTTCCTCCTTCCGGCCGGTCTCGTCGGCCCGGGAATCATAGGTCTCAGCAGGCTCCTTCCCAGAGGGGCTGCTGAACAGCCCGCCCAGTCTGGAAAAAAATACAATGACCACCACCACCACCAAAAGGGCGGCTACCACGCCCAGACCCGTAAGGACCTTCTCCAGCTGTGTGGTCTCATTGTCCTCCTCCCGGCTCCGGGGCAGCGGTTTCCGGGCTCCGCCCACAGATTTCCGGGGCTCTGTTTCTTCCGGATCCCGGCCGGAGGGCCTCCGCTCCTCGGCGGCCCGGGGCTTTTTCTGCTCCCGCAGCCCGTCGCTTCTGGTCTTTATGAGATCCAGCTCCTTTCGGCTGATGGGCCTGGTCTCAGACAGCGGGTCCTCTTTGAGGATCTCTGCCCCCACCTGGGGATCGTCTGCGTTTAAAAGGGCCCGCCGCAGGTCGCTGATCACCTCGGCCGCATTTTTATACCGGTCCTCGGGCTTTTTCTCCGTACATTTCAGGATGATCCGCTCAAAGCTGGGCGTCACTCCCGGATTCAGAAGGCTCGGCAGCGGGATCGGATCCTCCAGATGGGCAAGGGCCACGGTCACTGTATTGTCCCCGCCGAAGGGAACCCGGCCTGTGACCATCTCAAACATGGTGATTCCCAGGGAATACAGATCGCTCCGCTCATCGCTGTATCCGCCTCTTGCCTGCTCCGGCGAAATATAGTGGACCGACCCCACCACTGTGGAATTCATGGTCTGGGAGGAAACGGCTCTTGCAATGCCGAAATCCGCCACCTTTACCTTTCCGTCCATGGAAATCAGCATATTCTGGGGCTTAATGTCCCGGTGGATGATATGCTGTTCATGGGCGGCCTCGATGCCCTGGGCCACCTGGATGGCAATGCCGATGGCCTCTTTCCCATCTAGACGTCCCTTTTTGGTGATGTAGCTCTTAAGGGTGATGCCCTCCACCAACTCCATGACGATAAAATGGATATCGCCCTCGTCCACAACGTCGTAAATGCTGACGATGTTGGGATGGGACAGACCTGCCGCCGCCTGGGCCTCCATCTTGAATTTGCTGACAAAATTGGCATCGTCCGTAAATTCTGCCTTCAGGACCTTGATGGCCACCAGGCGGTTTAATTTATGGCATTTTGCCTTATAGACGTCCGACATCCCGCCGGAGCCGATCTTTTCCAGGATCTCGTACCGGTCCTGGAGCATGGTTCCCGCCTTCAATATCATACGCCCACCTCGCTTATCTGAGGTTCTATGAGGATGACCGCAATGTTGTCCTTCCCTCCGTTTTCATTGGCCGTCCGGATCAGACGGCCGGTCTTTTCCTTCAGGCTTTCCGGCGTTCCCAGAATGGTTCCGATGAGAGTCTCCTCCACCATATTGGAAAGTCCGTCGGAGCAGAGGAGCACGCAGTCCTCCTTTTTCAGGGGAACCTCAAAAAAATCCGCAGTCACCTGGGGCCGGATCCCCACCGCCCGGGTAATGATGTTTTTCTGGTTTTTATAGGATTCGCTGTTCCGCTCCATCTTTCCCAGAGACACCATCTCCTCCACCAGGGAATGATCCCTGGTGATCTGGCTTAAGCCGTCCCGGAAAAGGTACAGCCGGCTGTCCCCCACGTTGGCCACATACATGAGATCCTGGTCCACGGTGGCGGCCACCAGGGTAGAGCCCATTCCTTCCCGGTCCGGATCCTTTTCTGCCTCCAGAAATAAAAGCTCATTGGTCTTTTCAATGGCTTTCCTGAGAGCCGTCACCGGACAATCGCTTTTATAGCGCTCCAGGCAGCGGACCATGGTATCCACCACAAAGCGGGACGCAAAATCCCCGGCCCTGTGGCCGCCCATGCCGTCGGCCACCATAAAAAGATTGGAAAGCGGTCCCACCGGCATTCCGGACAAAAAGATCGAATCCTGATTCGATTTTCTGACCCGGCCGGCGTCTGTCTGGCCATAGGAATTCATCGCTCTCCCTCCTCCTCTTTTTTCAGATAACTTTTTCTCAGCTGGCCGCAGGCGCCGCCGATGTCCCGACCCATTTCCCGGCGGACCGTCACGTTGATCCCCCTCTTTTCCAGATATGTACGGAAGGCGTCGATGGCTTCCCGGCCCGACTGGCGGTAATCCCGCTCCTTGATGGGGTTTACGGGGATCAGGTTCACATGACCGTGCATGTCCTTAATAAGCTCCGAAAGCTTCCGGGCCTCCTCCAGGTTGTCGTTGACGCCCTGGACCAGGCTGTACTCAAAGGTCAGCCGCCTTCCGGTCTTTTCATAATACTCCCTGCATGCCGGAAGGATCTCTGAAAGAGAATACGCATTGGCAATGGGCATCAGGGTCCTGCGCACCTGATCGTTGGGGGCATGGAGGGAAAGGGCCAGGGTCACAGAAAAGCCCTCCTCCGCAAATTTCCGGATCCCCGGCACGATGCCGCAGGTGGATACGGTAATGTTCCTCTGGCTGATGTTCAGTCCGTTTTCATCGCTTAAAAGCCGGATGAACTTCACCAGATTGTCGTAGTTGTCAAAGGGCTCTCCGCTTCCCATGACCACCACATTGGATACCCGCTCCCCGGTGGAGGCCTGGATCCGGTAGATCTGGTCCAGCATTTCTCCCGCCGTCAGGTTCCTGGTAAGGCCGTCCAGGGTGGAGGCGCAGAACCGGCAGCCCATGCGGCAGCCCACCTGGGAGGAAATGCATACGGAATTCCCGTGCTTATATTTCATCAGGACGCTTTCGATGATATTGCCGTCTCCCAGGCCGAACAGATATTTCCTGGTGCCGTCGATGCCGGACTCCAGCATCTGGACCGTTTCCAGGGACGTATACGTTCCCTGCTCCGAAAGCTTCTCCCGAAAGGCCCTGGACAGATTTGTCATATCCTCCAGGGATGAAGCCAGCTTCTGGTGCATCCACTGGTAAAGCTGCTTTGCCCGGAAGGGCTTTTCTCCCAGCCCTGTCACAAAGGCTGTGAGCTCATTTATATCCATGGATTTCAGATCTTTTTTTTCCATACCTACTCCCTGTTTTTTTCAAATGCCGCCAGGAAAAATCCATCACAGCCATGGATTCCCGGAAGGAGCTGGATCTGGTTTTCCCTGCAGTCCTTCCGGAGGGCTTCCGGCAGTCTTCCGGCAATGTCCTTTTTATGAAACGGAAGCGCTTCCAGGATCCATGCGGCGTTTTCCTCATTCTCTGCCCGGTCCACCGTGCAGGTGCTGTATAAAAGAGTGCCTCCGGGCTTCACATACCGGGAAGCCACAGAAAGGATCTCCCGCTGGAGCGCCGCCAGCTCTTTCAGATCCGCTTCCTTCAGACGCAGCCGGATATCCGGCTTCTTTCCAATAATGCCGAGGCCGGAGCAGGGCAGATCCGCCAGGACCACGTCGGCCCTTTCCTCCATCTGCGGATCAAACACACGGGCGTCCCATACCTTGGTCTCCACGTTGGAAAAACCGCAGCGGAGGAGATTCTGTTCCACCAGGGAGATCTTATATTCCGTCAGATCCCTGGCCTCCACCCGGCCCGTCCCATGTAAAAGATCCGCCGCATGGAGCGTCTTTCCTCCCGGGGCGCTGCAGATATCCAGCACTGTATCCCCGGCTTTTATACCGGCCAGATGGGCCGCCAGGGCGGAGCTGGGATCCTGGACCGTCAGAAGCCCCTCGGAAAATGCCTCCGCCGCTTCCAGGTGGTCATAGCCGGACAGGGCAAACACTGTATCCAGAAAGCCCGCAGGCTCTGCAGTGATCCCCTGGTCCTCCAGCTTTTTAAGGATTTCCTCCGCCGGGGCCAGGCTGGTATTCAGACGGACGGTCAGCGGCCGCTCCTCAAGGAAGGAAGCAGCGATCTGCTCCGCCCTCTCCCTTCCGTAATCCGCCTCCCACATGGAAAGCATCCAGCGGGGAATGGAAAGCCGCACCGCAGCATCGGTAAACTCCAGGTGCTCCTTTTCCCTGGAAAGGCTTCTCAGGACACCATTGACAAAGCCGGAAAGTCCCTGGAACCTTCTCTTCTTGGCCAGCTTCACCGCTTCGTTGCAGGCAGCGGAGTCGGGAACCCGGTCCATAAACAGGATCTGGTAGGCAGACATCCGGAGAATGGTCCGGATCACCGGCTTCATTTTTTCTGTTTTCGTCTTGGAGAAACGGTCCAGGGCCGCGTCCAGAAGGATCAGCCGCTCCATGGTCCCCTCGGCCAGCTTTGTGATGAAGGCCCGGTCCTGCTTCTCCAGATATTGATATTTAAGGAGCGCCTGGTTCAGCACCAGGTGGCCCATTCTTCCCTCCTCCAGGACCTCCAGAAGAATATCCAGGGCAATTTCCCTGGGATCTGTCTTAGTCATTGTCACGGTCTCTTCCTCCAAACAGGATCACAAGACGCAGAAGCTGCAAAATAGAACCGGCGGCCGCCGCCACATACGTAAGGGCCGCTGCCTTCAGGACCTTCCTGGTACCATCCACTTCCTCCCCGGACAGGATGCCCTGGGAGTCCAGAAGACGCACCGCACGGCTGGAGGCATTGAACTCCACCGGGAGAGTCACCAGCTGGAACAGCACTGCCAGGCTGAACATCAGGATCCCCACCTGGACCAGCGGAGAACCCAGACCTCCGAACAGGATCCCCAGAAGGATCATGGGCCAGGAAAGCTGAGAGCCGAAGTTTGCCACGGGAACCAGGGCGCTGCGGAACCGCAGGGGGCCGTAGCCTTCGTTGTGCTGCATGGCATGGCCGCATTCATGGGCGGCTACGCCGATGGCCGCCACCGAGGTAGCGTTGTATACAGAATCCGAAAGCTTTACGACCTTGGTCCTGGGATCGTAATGATCCGTCAGCTTTCCGGACACCGGCTGCACCGTCACATCATAGATCCCCTGGGAATTCAAAAGACGCCGGGCCGCTTCCGCACCGGTCATGCCGGAAAAGCTCCTGACCCTGGAATACCTCGCAAAGGTGGAGTTTACCCGGCTCTGGGCCCAAAGGGACAACAGGACCCCGATGAGAACCAGAACGATCGTCGGATCCAGCCGGTAGCCGTACCCGTAACCATACATTCCATAACCGCCTAACATATGCATATCTCCTCTCGTCTTATGCTCCCAGGATTGTACCGTCCTCCACCTGGAAGCCTCTTAAGAAAGCGGCTGTATCCATCCGCTTTTTCCCCTCCAGTTGGAG
Source organism: uncultured bacterium (assembly GCA_905215775.1). GTDB lineage: Bacteria > Bacillota > Clostridia > Lachnospirales > Lachnospiraceae > Alitiscatomonas. The sequence continues at coordinate 32,867 of CAJMRM010000013.1, read as the reverse complement.
CTCTTTAATGGAAAGAAGGTCCTTTCCTGTCTCCACCAGAAGGCTGTCCCTGGAAACCGCGGCCCGCCCGGGAACGCCGGTCCCGCTTCCGGGGACCACCTCTGCTGCCCAGATCTTCACCGTTTTTCCATTTAAGGACGTATACGCGCTGGGCCACGGATTTAATCCCCGGATCAGGCGCTCGATCCTTTCTGCCTCCATGGACCAGTCGATCTGTCCCATGGATTTTTTCAGCATTTTTGCGTAGGGCGTATCCGGCTCTCCCTGGGGCGTCCGCACCGCCGTTCCGTTCCGGAGCTTTTCCAGAGTGGAGAGGATCAGCTCCCCGCCCAGAAGGCTTAGCTTTTCAAACAGGCTGCCTCCGGTCTCCTCCTTGTCCAGGGGGATCTCCGCCTTTTCCAGCATATCCCCCGTATCCAGCCCCTCGTCCATGAGCATGGTCGTGACTCCGCTGACGGCTTCCCCGTCGATGACCGCCCACTGGATGGGCGCGGCCCCGCGGTATTTGGGAAGCAGGGAGGCGTGGACGTTGACGCAGCCATACCGGGGCATCTCCAGGATCTCCTTCGGCAGGATCTGGCCAAAGGCCACCACCACAAAGACCTCCGCCTCCAGCCCCCTTAACACCTCCATAAATTCCGGCTCCCGTACCTTCACAGGCTGGTACACCGGGATCCCAAGCTCCAGGGCCTTTTCCTTCACCGGCGTCATGAGCACCGATTTTCCTCTTCCCTTGGGCTTATCCGGCTGGGTCACCACCGCCAGGACCTCATGGCCTCCCTTTACAAGAGCCTCCAGAGTCGGCACAGAGAAATCCGGCGTTCCCATAAATACGATACGCATTATTCTTCACCCTCTTCTTCGTTGTCATGGAGCTCGCCTTCCACCCGCTCCACATAAAGGACTCCGTCCAGGTGGTCGCATTCATGGAGGATGCAGCGGGCCAGAAGGCCGTCGGCCTCGATGGTATATTCCTCCATGTTCTCGTTGAGGGCCTTTGCCTTTACATGCTCTGCCCGCGTCACCTGGCCGTTCTTTCCGGGAACGCTCAGGCACCCTTCTGCCCCGGTCTGGCTTCCGCTGGTTTCCAGGATCTCCGGATTGATCATCACATACTGGTTTCCGTCGTCCACGTCGATGACCACAATGCGCTTGCGGATCCCCACCTGGGGAGCTGCCAGTCCGCAGCCGTTGTTCTCATACATGGTCTCGAACATATCCTCGATGAGCTCTGCGGTCCGTTCGTTCATTTCCTTTACAGGCTTGCACGCCTTTGTTAAGATTTCGTCTCCAATGACTCTGATCTGTCTGATTGCCATGTTCTTTTTCCTTTCCTCCTACTGCACCGCCGCCTGGAAGCTCACGTTTTTGTACCGTTCGTCCTCTGCTTCCCGCTTCTGGGCAGATTTTCTGACTTTTAATAGTATATCATAACTTTCATTCTTTATATATAAAATTTTTCTGTATATATCATTAACTTTGTAAGGCGAGCCGTTGACCGGTCCGATGATGGACAGCCCCTCCAGGCAGAAGGTCCTCTGGATCCACTGGTGCATGTCCTCCATGGCGGCAGCGGCAGCCTCCTCCTTCCTGGAGCTCAGCTGGATCGAGAGGAGGCCCACGGCCGGCGGATACCCCATCATTTTCCGGTACAGGAGCTCCTGCCGGTAAAACTGGCCGTAATCCTGCTCTGCCGCCGCCGTAATGGCAAAATGATCCGGCGCATACGTCTGGATCACCACGTCCCCCGGAAGCTCTCCCCGTCCGGCCCGGCCCGAAGCCTGGGTCAGAAGCTCAAAGGTCCGCTCAGAGCTGCGGAAATCCGGCGCATAAAGAGACAGATCCGCCGCCATGACCCCCACCAGCGTCACCCGGGGGAAATCGTGGCCCTTAACGATCATCTGGGTCCCGATGAGGATGTCGGCCTCCCCCTCCATAAACGCCTCCAGGATCTCCTCATGGGCTCCCTTTTTCGCCGTGGTATCCGCGTCCATCCTGAGGACCCGGGCCTGGGGAAACGTCCGCCTTGTGAGCTCCTCCAGCTTCTGGGTCCCGGAGCCGAAGGGGGCGATATAAGGCGAGCCGCAGACCGGGCATCGTTTCGGCATGCGCACCTCATGGCCGCAGTAATGGCACCGCAGGACCCCGTCCCTATGATACGTCAGGCTCACATCGCAGTGGGGGCACCTTATGGCCTCCCCGCAGGAACGGCAGGATACGAACCCCGCATAGCCCCGGCGGTTCATGAACAGCATGATCTGTTCCTTCCGCAAAAGCCGTTCCTCCATCAGCTCCCTGAGCTTCCGGCTGAACATGGACCGGTTGCCCTCTGCCAGCTCCTCCCGCAGATCCGTCACATGGACCCGGGCCAGACGGCTGTTCCTGTTCGCCCGGCGGCCCAGGGTCAGCAGACCGTATTCGCCCTGCTCCGCCTTATAAAAGCTCTCCACCGACGGAGTAGCGGAGCCAAGGACCAGGCTGGCCCCGTTCATGGAAGCCCGCATGGCGGCCACCTCCCTGGCATGATACCGGGGAGACTGCTCGCTCTGGTATGCTCCCTCGTGCTCCTCATCGATGATGATGAGTCCCAGGTTCTCAAAGGGCGTAAAAAGCGCCGACCGGGGACCGATCATAATGTCGATATCGCCCCGGGCCGCCCGGGCCAGCTGGTCGTACCGCTCTCCCGCAGAAAGCCTGGAATTGATAATGGAGACCCGGCTTCCGAACCGGCGGTAGAACCGCATGACCGTCTGATAGGTCAGGGAGATCTCCGGGATCAGAACGATGACCTGGCGGCCCTGGGCCAGCACATGGGCGATCAGCTCCATATACACCTCCGTCTTCCCGCTGCCGGTGATCCCGTATAAAAGCCAGGTCCTGGCCTCTCCTGCATCCATGGACGCCTTCACGGTGTCCGCAGCCCGTTTCTGCTCCTCATTAAGGAGCACGGGGGCAGAAGCCAGAGCCCGGCCCTTCACCGGATCCCGGCTTTTTTCCTCGGTCCGGATCCTCAGGATCCCCCTTTCCTCCAGGGGCCTTAAGGAGGCCGCTGTGAGCCCCAGCTTCTGGGCTGTGAGCCGGTATGGCAGCTCCCCGTTTTCCAGAAGCGCCTTAAAAAGCCGGATCCTGGCCTTGTATTTCTTTTTTTCCGCTTCCTTTAAAAGCTCCGAAAGCTCCTCCCTGGACCGCAGGGACACGATGGTCTTTTCCTCTTTGGGCGCCACGGCAGACTTCACCGGCATCACTGTCTTTAAGGCCTGGTTCATGGTGGCCCCGTAGCGCTCCTTCATCCACCAGGCCAGACAGATCATCTGCTCCTGGACGGAAACCGCCCCGGGATCCACTCCCTCCAGGTCCTTCAGCCGTTCCGGGGCGAAGGAGGGCGTATGGCTCAGGGAAACCACATAGCCCTTCCGCTGGGTATTCCCGCGCCCAAAGGGAGCCAGCACCCGGACGCCGACCCGGACCCTGGCACGAAGCTCCGGAGGGATCCTGTACTGGAATACCCGGTCCACATTGGTGACCGAAAGGTCGATGATCACATCCGCATAGACCGGAGCCGTCGGATGCTCCCCCGGCCCCGCTGTCCTGTCCTTCATTTCCAGCTTCTCCGCCCTCCTTTTCCTTCTGTTTCCCGGTCTTTACTCCGGCCTGTTTTCCAGATATCTGGCCGCCACCTGAAAAAGCGCCATGGAATTGGCTCCCTTAAAGAGGATGCAGTCCCCGTCCCGTAAGATCCCGTCCAGGTAAGCGGTCATCTGGCCCTTATCCGTAAACTCCGCCGTGGGAGCATTGGAACGCTTTTTAAATTCCTCTGTCAGCGGCCGGCAGTCCTCTCCCAGGGTCACCAGCCGGTCGATCCCGGCCTCTGCCGCAAAGATCCCCACCTGCCTGTGGGCGCTTTCGGCTTCATGGCCCAACTCCCGCATCTCTGCCAGGACCGCCACATGACGGCGTTCCGGATGGAGCTCCTTAAAGACCTGGAAGGCCGCCTTCATGGACTCTGGGCAGGCATTGTAGGAGTCGTCCAGAATTGTAAACCGGCCGGTCTCATGGATCTGCTGACGGTTTTTAAAACCCTGGCCCGTAAGGAGTCCCCTGGCCGCCTCCTCCATGGTCATGCCGCATTCTGCACAGACGGCCATGGCCGCCATGGCATTCATGACGTTGTGCTGTCCCATGACATTTAAGCGTACCCTCTGGCGGTCCGCTCCATGGACAGCCGTAAAGGACGGAAAGCCGTCCTCAAAGCAGATGTCCTCTGCCCGGAAATCACAATTTTCCCCGGTGCCGTAGTATATGGTCCTGAGTCCCTCCCGGCCCCGGACATTTTTAAGAAGAGGGTCGTCTCCATTTAAGATCAGAACCCCTCCGTCCTTCATTCCGTCGGTGATGTGAAGCTTTTCCCTCAGGATATTTTCCTGGGAGCCCAGCTGGCCGATATGGGTGATCCCGATGTTGGTGATCACCGCCATGTCCACCCGGGCGATCTTTGCGATGACAGTCATCTCCCCCGGCTCGCTCATGCCCAGCTCGATGACGCCCACCTGGTCGTTCTCTGTGATCTCCGACAGGGTCACAGGCACTCCCACCTGGCTGTTGCTGTTTCCCGGAGTTTTATAGACCTGGAATCTGGCCGACAGGGCTGCGGCGATCATCTCCCTGGTGGTGGTCTTTCCCACGCTTCCGGTGACGCCCACCAGCGGCAGGGTCAGACGGTTCCGCAGGTGGGACCCGATCTTCTGCAGCGCCTTTTTCGTATCCTCCACCCGGATCACGGCGCAGCCGGCTCCGTCCTTCGGGAGCGCAAGCTCCTGACTGGTCAGCACTGCCGCCGCCCCCTGCTCCATCACCTGGCCCAGAAAGCGGTGTCCGTCCACCCGTTCCCCGATCAGCGGAACAAAAAGGTCTCCCGGCTCCACCTGCCTGGAATCCAGGCGGATATGGGCAACCGGCGTTTCCTCCTTCCCTGCGGCCAGAACGCCGCCGCTTCCCAGGACCAGGTCCTTTACTGTTACATGCTCCATTTATCTTATCTCCTTTACCGCTTCTTCCACCACCTCCCGATCCAGGAAATGATGGCGGACGCCCTCGATCTCCTGGTAGTCCTCATGACCCTTTCCGATGATGGCGATCATATCCCCCGGCTCCGCATGGTGCACCGCATAAAAAATGGCCTCTCTCCGGTCCGGGATCACCAGATAATTTCCGCTGGTCCTTGCCATGCCGGTCTCGATGTCCTTTATGATATCCTCATTTTTCTCAAATCTCGGATTGTCGGCGGTGAGGATGCACAGATCCGCCATCCTTCCTCCGATCTCCCCCATGGAATACCGCCGCTCCTTTGCCCGGTTCCCGCCGCAGCCAAAGACGCACACCAGCCGCTTCGGGCTGTAATCCCGGAGGGTGGATAAAAGGCTTTCCATGCTCATGGCGTTGTGGGCGTAGTCCACAATGACGCTGCACCGCTCCGAAACATGAGCGATCTCCATACGGCCGTCCACCCGGACATTCTCCAGGGCCCGGAGGAGGCCTTTACCGCGTCCCTCCTCTCCCAGGGCCAGGATGCACACCGAAAGGGCCGCCAGGGCATTGTCTGCATTGAACCGTCCCGGCATCCCCACCCGGACTCTGCCGCTTAAAGCGCCGTCCATATCAAATTCCACGCCCACGAACTGGTGGTCGCTGGCATAGTGAAGCCCTCTTCCGGTAAAATCCGCGCTGCACTCCAGACCATATGTATACAATGTGCAGGTTGCATCCCGAACCACCTCTTCATAATGGTCCATGGCCCGGTTGACCACTCCGGTCCGGCATACCGTAAGGAGCCTGGATTTGTAATACAGATACTCCTCAAAGGTCTCATGCTCCTTCGGGCCGATATGGTCCGGGGAAATATTGGTGAACAGGCCGAAGTCAAAGCGGATGCCTCCCACCCGGTGAAGCATCAGGGCCTGGGAGGAGACCTCCATGACCATATGGGTGCAGCCGGCCTCCACCATTTTCGCAAAATATTCCTGTACCAGATAGGATTCGGGGGTGGTGTTGGCCGTGGCATATTTTTCTGTGCCGATGACGGCTCCGTTGGTGCCGATAAGCCCCACCCTTTTACCGGCGGCCTCCAGGATCGCCTTCACCATATAGCTGGTGGTGGTCTTTCCCTTGGTCCCTGTGATCCCGATGGTCACCAGCTTTTCCGCCGGATAGCCGAATCTGGCTGCGGAAAGCTCCGCCAGGGCCAGACGGCCGTTTTCCACCCGAAGCACTGTCACATCCCCGGGAACTTCCGTTTCCTGCTCCGTCACCAGGATCCGGCATCCCTTTTCCAGCACCTCCGGAATAAAGGTATGGGAATCCCTGGCACTTCCTTTGATGCAGACGAATACCGTATGGGGCCGCGCCTTTCTGGAATCATAAACCACATCCTCCACGTCCTGGTCCAGGCTTCCCTGGACCAGACGGTACTCCAGTCTCCCAAGCCAGTCTCTGATCTTCATTGTCCACTCTCCTTCTGTCAAGTCCAAAAACAGGCGGGGTCCGCCGTACACGGACCATGGCCCCGCCTGTTCTTCCTTTTACTTAGAATAATCCTGTGATCTTTCCGTTTTCATCCACGTCGATGCTGTCGGCCGCCGGCTTTTTCGGAAGTCCCGGCATGGTCATGATGGCTCCGGTGAGGGCCACCACGAATCCGGCTCCGGCGCTCACATATACGTCGCGGACCGTCAGCTCAAAGCCCTCCGGCCGTCCCAGCTTCGTCTGGTCGTCGGATAAGGAATACTGGGTCTTTGCCATGCAGACCGGAAGCTCGGAGAAGCCCATGTCTGTGATCTTGGCAATGGCCTTCTTCGCAGCCGGAGAGTAGGATACGCTTCCGGCTCCGTAGATCTCCTTTGCAATGGTCTCGATCTTTTCTGCGATTCCCAGGCTGTCCTCATATAAGGGCTTAAAGTGGCTTTCCTTTGTCTCCAGGGTCTTAAGAACCTTTTCTGCCAGCTCCATGCCGCCATCGCCGCCCTTGGCCCATACCTCGGACAGGGCGAACTCACAGCCTCTTTCCTCACAGAAGTTTTTGATAAACTCATACTCTGCCGGAGTATCCGTCAAGAAGGAGTTTAAGGTCACCACCACCGGAACCTGGTATTTCTGGATATTTTCGATGTGCTTTTCCAGGTTCACGATACCCTTTTTAAGGGCCTCCAGGTTCTCTGTGGAAAGCTGGTCCTTGGGAACGCCGCCGTTGTATTTTAAAGCGCGGACGGTGGCCACCAGGACCACCGCATCCGGCTTTAATCCTGCCTTGCGGCACTTGATATCAAAGAATTTCTCCGCTCCCAGGTCTGCGCCAAAGCCTGCCTCGGTCACGGTGATGTCAGAAAGCTTCAGGGCCGTTCTGGTGGCCATGACGCTGTTGCAGCCGTGGGCGATGTTAGCGAAGGGTCCGCCGTGGACCAGGGCTCCCGAGTGCTCCAGGGTCTGGATCAGGTTGGGCTTTAAGGCGTCCTTTAAAAGCGCTGCCATGGAGCCCACCGCATGGAGATCCTTGGCGGTCACCGGTTCTCCTGCAAAATTATATGCCACAACGATCCTTCCCAGACGTTCCTTCAGATCGTCCATGTCCGTGGCCAGACAGAGGATGGCCATGATCTCAGAGGCAACGGTGATCACGAAATGATCCTCCCGGACAACGCCGTCCGCCTTGGCCCCCAGTCCGATCACAATATTTCTCAGCGCGCGGTCATTCATGTCCAGGCACCGTTTCCAGAGGATCTGGCGGGTATCGATACCCAGGGCGTTCCCCTGCTGGATATGGTTGTCTAAGAGGGCGGCTAAGAGATTGTTGGCCGTGGTAATGGCATGGAAGTCACCGGTAAAGTGCAGGTTCAGATCCTCCATGGGCACCACCTGGGCGTATCCGCCGCCGGCGGCTCCTCCCTTGATCCCGAAGCACGGTCCCAGGGACGGCTCTCTTAAGGCCAGCATGGTCTTCTTTCCCGCCTTCGTAAGCGCCTGGGCCAGTCCGATGCTGGTAGTGGTCTTTCCCTCTCCAGCCGGAGTCGGGTTGATGGCAGTCACCAGCACCAGCTTCCCGTCGGGTCTTCCCTTGACCTCGTTCCAGAGTTCATTGGAGATCTTGGCCTTGTACTTTCCATAGAGTTCCAGATCATCTTCAGAGATCCCGTACTGGGCAGCCACATCCTTAATGGGCAGCATTTTCGTTTCCTGAGCGATTTCGATATCTGTTTTCATAGTCCCACTCCTCTTCTTGTTTCATTGTATCTTCACGCCGTTTTCCGGCGGCCGATCCGTTTCCATGCCTTCCTTCCGGCTAATATCCGGATTCGGTGAAGGCATCAAACTCTTCCATGGACATAAGGATCTTTCTGGGCTTGGTGCCCTCTTCCTCCCCCACAACTCCGGCCTCAGCCAGCTGGTCCATGATCCTGGCGGCCCGGTTAAAGCCGATCTTGAACATCCGCTGGAGCATGCCGATGGAGGCCTTATCCTTTTCGATGATAAATCTGCCCGCATCAAAGAACAGGGTATCCCGGTCGCTGCCGCCGGACGCTCCCCCGGCGCCTCCGCCCTGGTTCATTTTCTGCTCCACGGCTTTATCGTAGCCGGCATCCTCATTCTGTTCCTTGATATAATCCGTCACCTGGGAGACCTCCTGGTCAGACACAAAGGCTCCCTGGACCCTTAAGGGCTTGGGATAGCCCGACGGATAAAACAGCATGTCGCCGTTGCCCAGAAGCTTTTCCGCTCCGTTCATATCCAGGATCGTCCTGGAATCCACACCGGAAGCCACAGAAAAGGCGATCCGGGAGGGCACGTTGGCCTTGATGACGCCTGTGATGACATTGACCGACGGTCTCTGGGTGGCGATCACCAGATGGATCCCGGCGGCCCTGGCCAGCTGGGCCAGACGGCAGATGGAATCCTCCACCTCGCTGGACGCCACCATCATAAGGTCCGCCAGCTCGTCGATGATGATCACCAGCTGCGGAAGCTTTGCCGGGATCTGGTCTGCCGGCACATCCCCGGCTTCCATCAGACTCTTTACCCTGGCGTTATATCCCTTCAGGTCTCTTACGTTGCTCTGGGCGAACTTCTGATACCGGTCCATCATCTCGGCCACCGCCCAGTTCAGGGCTCCCGCGGCCTTTTTGGGATCCGTGACCACAGGGATCAGAAGATGGGGGATCCCGTTATAAACGGAAAGCTCCACCACCTTGGGGTCGATCATAATGAGCTTTACATCCTCCGGCGAGGACCGGTAGATCAGGCTCATGATCAATGTGTTGATCCCCACCGATTTGCCGGAGCCGGTCTGACCGGCGATCAGCAGATGAGGCATTTTTGCCAGATCCGCCACCACCGGCTGGCCGCCGATGTCCTTTCCCACGGCGAAGGCCAGGCTGGAGGGATGCTGCCTGATCTCCGGGCTCTCCAGAAGGTCCCTCAGATACACGATGCTGTTGACCTTATTGGGAACCTCGATGCCCACAGCCGCCTTTCCGGGGATGGGCGCCTCGATCCGGATGTCTGTGGCCGCCAGGTTGAGCTTGATATCATCGGCCAGGGACTGGATCTTGCTGACCTTTACTCCCTGCTCCGGATGGAGCTCATACCGGGTCACTGTGGGACCGCAGCTGATATTGGTGACAGTGACGCCCACACCGAAATTCCGCAGCGTCTGCTGCAGCTTAATGGCCGTTTCCTTAAATTCCTTTTCTGACTGGCCGGAGGCCGCTCCCGGTCCCTTCTTTAAAAGATCCAGCGGCGGGATCACATAGGGCTTTTTGGGCTTTTCCTCCTTGCTCCGGATCTCCTGGCGCACAGCGGCATCGGCGGCCTTCTTTTCTGCGGCTGCCTTTTCTGCCTCTGCCTCCCGTCTTCTCTTTTCTGCCTTCTGGCGTATGATCTCCTCCGAGTCGGTCTCAATGACCTTTCCGGCGGCGGTGACGATCTGTTTTTTCTCCTCTGCATCCGGGAATACCGGGGCATCCCCGCCGCTTTCCTCCTCTGCCGGGATCTCCTCTGCTTCCGGAACCGCAGGCGCAGGCTCCTCTCCGGGCCCGCAGGCCGGCGGAACAGACACCGGCTCCCAGTAGTCCTCCGTCACTGCATAGGGCTCTGTATCCAGCTGATCCGGCCCGGCCTCAGCCTCCAGCCCCCGGATCTGGTCCTCCTCCGCATTCTGGAGATTTCCATTTCCGTCGTAATCCTCATCCAGCCAGTAGCCGTCGTCCTCTGGCTCTGCCGTTTCCGGACCCTCTGGCGCAGGCTCCGGTTCCCGTAAGACGGGCGCAGGCTCCTCCCAGGACTCCGGAAGGGCATCCACCTCCAAAATGGTTCCGGAGGCCTCCGAAACCGCCGGCTGTGCCGGAGAAGGCCGGCCGCCGTCCAGGAATACGTCCATAGCCTCAAAATCCTGGCTGCTGCGGCTCACGAACACATCCTCGTCCCTGTGGACCCTGGAAAGGGACAGATCCTCCTCAAAAGGCACCGTTTCCTTTTCCGGCTCCCTTCCGGGCATGGTGATCTTCCCCCGGAAAACGTCTGCCGGATCCGGCCGCTGCTCTGCCGCTTCCTCCTGTACGGGAGCCGGCTCCGGCTGAGGCGGCATCCCCAGGGACGCTCTCCGCTCCTCCCGGTCTCTCCGTGCCGCTGCCCGGGCCTTCTCCTCCCGTTCCACGGCCGTTTCCATTTTCTCCTCCGGCTTTCGGTCCGCGTTAAAGCGGTCCAGATCCTCCTGGGTCACCGGCATGGCCATATCCGGCGTAAACCGCTCCGGCCGGCCGGCAGAAAGGTCTGTGGAGTGCAGGTTGACTCCCTGGACCCGCTGCTCCTCCCGTAAAAGCCGCTCCTCCTCTTTCCTCTCCTGGCGGATCTCCTTCCTCCGCTCATGATCCTCCCTGGCATACTGGTAAGCCCTTCCGCTTCCTTTTTTTACTGCCAGTACAAAGGATTTTTCCGTGATACAGACCAGGCAGAGGATCATAAACACCAGAAGAAGTATGTACGAGCCGGTGGTCCCCACGGTCTTATGGAGCGCCAGCACCAGAGCGCCTCCGATGACGCCGCCTCCCATGCCGCTTTCCCCGGCCGTTTCATAGATTTCCTTAAAGGTCTGTCCCTCCTGATAGCCTCCGCCGAACAAAAGCTGCGCCAGACCGCAGAGGACGATCAAAAGCACCTCCACGGCCAGCATTTTATAAACGGCACGGATATTCCCCTTATTGGAGGCATAGAAAATCGTGCCAAGAAACAGGAGCGCCGGAGCCACATACCCGATGCTGCCGAAAACTCCCAGCATCATGCTGCTGAACATATCTCCCAGCATGCCGCAGATATGGAAATTGCTTAAAAATAAAAATACACAGACGGCAAAGGTCCCCAGGATCACTGCTTCCGACTGCAGGAAGCTGCTGTCCGCCTCCTGCTTCTTCGTCCCTGTTTTTTTCGCCGCCGTCTTCGTTCCTGCGGTTTTCTTCCCGGCTGTCCTCCCTGATGCCGTCGTCTTCTTTTTTGTATTACTTCCAGCCAAAATGAAAGCCCCCTATCTAAAAATCAGGGCAAAAACCCTCATTAAATAGTATACAAAAAGTTTCTGGAAATTGCAACTTCTATCTGGCGGCCCTGTTTTCCGGGGCCTTCGCTTCCCCGATCATCCCATAAAGCGCCGCCAATGCCTCCCGGATCCCGCCCACCTCGTCGATGAGTCCCTTCTCCACCGCATCCTTTCCCACCAGCACCGTTCCCAGGTCCCGGGTGAGCATCTGGGTATTGTGCATCAGCGCCCGCAGGCCCTCGTAGGATATGCGGCTGTGGCCTGACACAAAGCCCAGGATCCTGTCCTGGATCATTTCAAAAAAGTCGTAGGTCTGGGCCGCCCCGATGACCATTCCCGTCATGCGCACCGGATGGACCATCATGGTGCCTGTGGGTACGATAAACGAATGGTCGGCCGCCACAGCCAGGGGAACGCCGATGGAATGGCTGTCCCCGATGACCAGCGAGACCGTAGGCTTGCTCAGGGATGCCAGCATCTCCGCCAGGGCCAGGCCGCAGCTCACATCCCCGCCTACGGTATTAATGAGGATCAGGATCCCGTCGATCTCCGGATCGTCCTCCGCCTTGGCAAGCTCCGGAAGGATGTGCTCATATTTGGTGGTCTTGGTGCTGCCCGACAGGTTTTCATGGCCTTCGATCTCCCCGATGATGGAGAGCAGATGGATCCGTCCCTTTCGTCCTCCGCCAAGCGTCACCTGGCCGCTTTCCCGGATCCGCTCCTCCTGTTCCTTTTTTCCGCCGGCTTCATTTCCCATATCAAAAACTCCTTTCCCACACAGTTTTTCTTATTCTGCATGAAAAAGGAGTTTTTTATACATTTCTGTTAATCGCCGATCACATTGACGATCTTCAGGGGCGTCCGGTAATTCCAGGAGGAGATCTTAATGCCGCTCCTTCTGCTGGCCGCATGAATGATCTGTCCATTGCCGATGTACATGGCCACATGGTTGATCTTTCCCCGGCTGTTGCCGTAGAAGATCAGATCTCCGGGCCGCATCTGGCTGGATTTGATCCGGGTCCCCCGCTTGGCCTGATCCCCGGAATAATGGGGAAGGGAAATTCCGAAATGCTTCATGACCGACATGGTAAAGCCGGAGCAGTCGGCTCCCCTGGTCAGGCTTGTCCCGCCCCAGACATAGGGATTCCCCAGGAACTGCATGGCATAATTCACCACCTGGCTCCGAAGGGAGGCGTTTTCCTCTGACGGGGAGAATTTAATGGCCTCTGCCAGGGCATACCGCACGTCCACATAATCGGTGGATACGTAAGCCGCAGATACCTCGTCGGCTCCGTCGCCTTCCCCGCCCTCATCAAATTCGATCTTTACCCAGCCGTCCAGCTGCTCTGCCACATGGTATCTCTCGTTGTTGGAGATCTGGGTCCAGATCTTTGCGTCGGTGCTGGGCTCCGTCCGGGCGTTCAGCCGGTCGGTGCTGACAATGGCCATGAGCTCCGCGTGCTCCATGGCCGCCTGGCGGGCCGCGTCCCCGGTGAGGATGAACTCGCTGCTCACGTAGCCGGTGATATTCCCGGAACGGATCTTATACCAGCCGTTCCCCGTATCCTCCAGGATCTCGCAGCCGGCATAGCTGGGGAGCTTTCCGATCACCTTTTCGTCCTTTCCGGCTCCCTGGCGGATATTCAGATAATTGGTCACGTTGGATACGCCCGGATTGTCATAGTAATTGAGGACCATGGCCCGGACATCCAGCTTTCTGGCTTCATTTAAGGAGAACCGCTTCTCCGCATAATCGGCCGAGATATAGCCGCCCTCGATCTGATACCAGCCGTCCTCCTCTCCCAGGATCTCATACCGCTCTCCCTCCAGGCACTGGCCCACGATGTTGGAATCAGTGGAGGGCTGCTCCCGGATATTCAGATTATCGGTGGTGACCACCGCCCGGTCTGTGACCATGGACAGGGCCTTTTCCTTTGCCTCATCGCCGGTGATCACATATTCCGAGCTCACATAGCCGTCGATGCCGCCGGAATTGACGTGATACCAGCCGTCCAGGCTTTCCTGGACCTCGCAGGCGCTGCCGTCCATGAGCTTTCCCACCACCTGGGAGCCGGACTCCGGTTTTTTCCGCATGTTCAGATAGCCGGACACCTGGACGATCCCGATATTTGCGTAGGAATCCACCACTGCCTGGGCGCTGGCAAGCCGCTCCGCATCCCTGGCCTGGCGGGAGGCCTCCTCTGCGGCCGCCTCGCTTTCTCCCGGCGTCTCCGCGCCGGATCCCGGTTCCTCTTCCCCGGAGGCTTCCGTTACCGCCGCCGGCCTCTGATCCAGATACCCCTTTACGGCCTTTCCGCCGAAAAAGATCCCCGCAGCCGCAGCACAGACCGCAGCCGCAGCCAGCGCATATTTTCCATATGGCGAACGATTCCGTCTCCGTCTTCTGGCCCGGTTCAGGGACGCCATATAATCCGCTACATTTCCTTCATCTTTCATTCTATAAACACTCCATAAAAATTCATTTGGTTATAAGTCTACCATAAAAGCTCGAAAAATGCAAAAGAAAGAATGCATCCAGGACCATTTTCCCCGGATCCATTCTTTCTTTTTCCCTTCGTCCGCCGTTTTATTTAAGGATCTCCCGGTAGACACGGAAGACGTTTTTATAAAAGATCTTTTCGATCTCCTCTTCCGAAAAGCCTTCCTTCTCCAGACGGGCCGCCAGAAGCTGCATATCCCCGGCATTGGTGATCTCCATGGACACCGCCGCTCCGTCAAAATCCGATCCCAGGCCCACGGAATCGATGCCTCCCGTGTTGATGATATGGCGGATATGGGCCACCATGTCGTCCAGAGAGGTTTTCATGGGACTGCCGAACTTCTCCTTATCCCGCAGGAATTCCGTAAAATAGTTGACGCCCATGACGCCGCCCTTTTCTCCGATGCCCCGGATCATCTCGTCCGTCAGGTTCCGGCAGTGGCCGCATACCGCTCTGGCGCCGGAATGGCTGGCCACAAACGGGCGTCTGGCATGGCCGATCACATCCAGGATCCCCTTATCTCCCAGGTGAGATACGTCTGCGATCATTCCCAGGCGCTCCATCTCCTCCAGGAATTCAAAGCCCTTTTCTGTGAGCCCTTTTTCCGTCTCCGGCACGAAGGAATCCTTTCCGGGACCCAGGTACTCATACCGGTTTGGGGATGCCAGCTCGTTGGGGAAGTTCCAGGTGAAGGTGAACATCCGGGCTCCCAGCTCATAAAAGATCCGGAGATACTCCAGCTTTCCCTCGCAGATGGCTCCCTCCTCCATGGTGAGCATGGCGGACATCCGTCCCTCCGCCATATTTTTTTCAATATCCCGGAAGCTCCTTACGATCCCGATCTGATCCGGGTATCTGCGGAGCTCCGTGAAAAACGTATCAATAAGCCGGAATGCATACTCCGGAAGCGGCATCTTTCCTTTCAGATTTTCCATGTGGGCAAAGACCGCAAAGTTCTGTACTGCATAATCTCCCCGCCTCATTTTCTCCAGGTCGATGTGCAGGCTGTTCTTTAAGATCCCGCATTCCTCTCCTGCCTGCCGTTTTGCATAAATCTCCGCAATGGTATCGCAGTGCATATCTGCAACTTTCATTTCCTATGTACCTCCCAATCCTTCTGTCTTTCCCCATTATAATCCAGGATCCCGCATTTGTCACCTGCTTTCTCCCGGTGCGCCGGAATCTCCGCAGGGCTTTGCGCTCCCGCCCATGCCTTTCGGCGCCTATTCGCTCCGCAGGGCGTCGATGGGATTCAGGGCCGCAGCCCGTCTGGCCGGCATATAGCCGAATACCAGCCCGATGCCCACGGAGACAGAAAAGGAAATGAGTACCGCCGAAAGCGTCGGAGGCGCTTCAATGCCCATGAGCGTCCCGATGCCGACGCTGGCCAGGGACCCCAGAAGGATCCCCGCAAGACCTCCGATGGTGCTGGTCACAGCCGCCTCAATGACAAACTGCTGCAGGATCACCCGTTTTTTAGCTCCAAGGGCCTTGCGAATCCCGATCTCCCTGGTACGCTCTGTCACCGAAACCAGCATGATATTCATAACCCCCACGCCGGCCACCAGAAGAGAGATCCCGGCAATGCCGCCCAGCATCATGGACATCATGGCGATCTGCTCGTTTAAGGTGTCCATCAGGGAGCTCATGGCTGTCACCGAATACAGATCCTCGTTTTTCATTTTGCTGTACAGAAATTCCTCCAGGGCTGCCGTACACGCCTCCGTGTCGTTTATGTCATAAGACGTGAATACATAGCTGCTGATGATGGCGTTCCTGGAGATTTTTGCAGCCCGGGAATAAGGGATCCATACAAAATCGTCCGTACAGCCGTCGTCAAAGTCTGCGATGCTTTCCGCCTGCTGCTCCACTACGCCCACCACTGTGTAATTGTCCCCGTTGAGCTTGATTTTCTCACCCAGGGCCTTTTCAGCGCCGCCAAACAGCTCCGACGCCACGTAAGCACCGACGACAGCCACCTTCTGCCGGGAGGTCATGTCCGAATAAAGCAGATTCCTCCCGCAGGAAAGCGCATAATCCTTGATGGCCAGCTGGTCCTCGCTGTATCCCCCCACGACGGTGGAATCCATGGTATCGCTGCCATGCTTTACGGTGGCGGTTACAGAAACGCTGGGCGTCATCCCCTGGAACAGATCTCTGTTCTCCTCATAAAATTCATAAAACTCATCCACATCGATGGTTCTGGAGGGCAGCGCCCGGTAATTGACCGTGATCTGGTTGACGCCCATACTGGCAAAGCTCTCTGTCATATAGGACATATATCCGTTGACGATGCTCACCAGGATGATCACAGAGGCCACTCCGATGATGATCCCCAGCATAGTAAGAAAGGAACGCATCTTATTGCCCCAGATACTCTTCAAAGCCATTTTAAATGATTGCAGCATATTCTTTCACATCCCCGTCAAAATTGATCCTGCCATCCATGATCCGCACCACCCGCTCCGCCTCCAGGGCAATGGAGCTGTCGTGGGTGATCATAACGATGGTGTTTCCCTCCCGGTTAAGCTTCTTTAAAAAATCCAGCACCTCCCGGCCGGTTTTGGAGTCCAGGGCACCTGTGGGCTCGTCGGCCAGGATCAGGGACGGATCCCCCGCCAGAGCCCTGGCGATGGAGACCCTCTGCTGCTGGCCGCCGGAAAGCTGCTTTGGAAAGCTCCTCCACTTTTCCTTCAAGCCCACCCGGTCCAGGGATTCCATGGCCCGTTCTCTCCGGTCCCAGGGATCCATACCCGCATAAAGAAGGGGAAGCTCCACATTCTCCAGGAGATTCAGCTTTGGCAGCAGATTATACTGCTGGAATACAAAGCCGATCATGGTATTCCGGATCTGGGCCAGCTGGTTGTCGGTCATATCGCTGACATCCTGTCCCTCCAGCAGATACTCTCCTTCCGTAGGGACGTCCAGGGCTCCGATAATGTTCATCAGCGTGGATTTTCCGCTGCCGGATTTTCCCACAATGGCCACGAATTCCCCCTTTCCGATGGTCAGGGAGATCCCGTCGTTGGCCCGTACCTCCTCGTCCCCCATCTGGTAGACCTTATAGATATCTCTCAGCTGGATCAGGGGCGTCTTTTCCGTTTTTCCCTCTTTTTCCATGGATCATTCCCCCTCCTTACTGTCTGGGACCTCCGCCGGGGCCTCCGCCCATGCCTCCGTTTCCAGGGCCGCCGCCCATACTGCCCGGTCCCATCATCGTCATTGCCATACCGCTTCCAGATCCGGAGTCGGGATCCACATAGACCTCGTCCCCTTCGGAAAGACCCGAAAGGATCTGGACGTAATCGTCGCTGACGATCCCGGTCTCCACCTGGACGGCCTCAAAGCCCTCTGGAACGCCGGACCGGCTGGCTGCAGTCTCCCCGGAGCTTTCCGCGCCCTCCTCCGCCGGAGCCGCCTGGTCTGTCTGACCGGAAGCCGTATCCTTTTTCACGTACACCCGGTTCCCGCGCATGAGGGCTCCGGCCGGGATACAGAGGGCGTCCTGGGCGCTGTCCAGGATAATGGTGGCATCCACATTCATTCCCGGAAGCAGATCCCCGGTTTCATCCATGGTCACTGTCACAGGGTAGTTGGTTACACCGTTGGAATAGCTTCCCTCCAGGCTTACGTTGGTAACTGTGCCGGTAAAGGTCTCGCCCTCCGCAGCATCGGCGGTGATCTCCACTGTCTGGCCGGCCTTGACGCTTCCCACATCCAGCTCATCCACCGACATGGACAGGGTCATGGCCGACAGGTCATAGATCACAGCCATGACTGTATTTCCGCTGCTCCCTTTGGTGACCTTATCTCCCGCTTTGACGTTTTTCGTGATGACGGTTCCGGAGATCGGGGCCGTAATGGTATAATCGCCAATGGTATCCTGTGTGTTTCCCAGCTTATTTTCCGCATTTTCCACGTTGTCTCCAGCAGCCTCCAGGGCATCCTTAAAGGTCTTTATGTATTTTTCTGCCGACTGGTCCGTGGCCTTAAAGAAGGCGGTACTGTCCTCCACGTAAGTGCCCTCCGAAACCAGCAGAGCCTCCACCTCAAGGCTTCCCTGACCGGAAAGCTCTGCGCTCAGAGTCGTTTCCGTTCTGGGTACAAAGGTCCCCGCCTCACAGCTGGAAACGCCTCCCACCGAAGCCGTGGCCTGGGTCAGGGCCGTAAGACCGCCGGGGTTTTCTGCCTCCACGGTCACGGCCTTCACAAGACGGCCGCCGGACAGGGTCTCTTCCATGCTGCTGACCATGGTGACCGTACCCTGGAGCTCCTCTCCCGTATCCTCCAGGACCAGGATCGCCGGGCTGCCGGCAGAGATCTGGTCCGCCTCGGCCGAAAGGAAGGGAACGGTCAGCTTCATCACCGAATCGTCATAAATATCTGCGATTTTCGTTCCGCCGGAAATCTTATCGCCTTCCTTAATGTAAAGCGTCTTTACATAGCCGGAAGTGGATGCCTTATATGTGTTTCCCGAAAGCTCCCCGGATGCCTCTTCATATTCCTCCTGGGCTGACTGCTGGCTTTCCCTGGCCCTTAAAAGGCTGGTTTCCGCAGAGCTCAGGTCCGAATCCATGGAGGAC
Source organism: uncultured bacterium (assembly GCA_905215775.1). Taxonomy (GTDB): domain Bacteria; phylum Bacillota; class Clostridia; order Lachnospirales; family Lachnospiraceae; genus Alitiscatomonas. The sequence goes on along the minus strand of CAJMRM010000013.1, from coordinate 14,208 downwards.
GCGTCGATCCGGTATAAGACCTGATCCTTTTCCACCACGTCCCCCTCCTCGAACAGCGCCTCCAGCACCTCGCCCTCCACCAGGGAGGTGACCTCATACGTATCCTTGGGCGACAGGGAGCTGGACGCGGTCAGCTCTGAGGTGATGTCCATGACCGCAGCCGTTGCCGTCTGTACCTTTCCTGCCGACGCCGAAGCGCGCTCCTCCTTCTTCATTTTCCAGAAAATGGCTCCCCCGGCCCCGGCTGCCAGCAGGACCGCCAGGATAACTGCCGTTTTGAGCCCCTTTTTCTTTTTTCTCCTTCTGACTGCTTTCTTTTCTTCCATACTCCTGACCGCTCCTTTTATTCATCTCCCACAACGTCCACCACTGTGTACGCCGGATTCTCTTCTGTTCCGCTCTTCTCCCACACGATGGCCACATCGTCGCCAACGCCGTAATCTCCGTACACAGAAAACAGGTACTGGAGCTCAGAGCCGCTTATGGCAAACACATCCCCGTCCTCCGAATTCTCCTGGTCATGGGAATCCAGCACCACCGAAACCGGCGTAAAGGGATCCGATGCCGAATAATAGATCGCCTTGATGCGCCCATCGGTGGCACCTTTGTTCTCCCCGTCGCTGGAGTAGGCAAAGATCGTTTTCGTCTCCTCATGGTAGTAGATCACCGTGGCGTAATCATTGATCTCCCCTTCATCCGAGGACTCCCCGTTCAGGAACATCACCGCCTTATCCAGGGAGAAGGGCACCAGATGCTTCAGGTTCCGGCTGGCCTGATCCAGAAGCTTCGGCCCCTTTAGGCTGTTGTCCAGGATCGAAGAAGTATTCACTTCCCCATCGGAATTGTAGGTCAGGCCGAACACCTTGGCGCCATACTGCCCTCCCTCCTTCATCTGAGCCTTCATCAGGTTATAAAAAAGATGGATGCAGTCCTCTCTGGTGAGAACCTCGTTCTGTTCCCGGAATATGCCGGAATCCAGGGACAGGGACGAAAATTCCGCCATCCGATTTCCAATCAGGTTTCCGGAAAAATCCTCATTGGTATAACCCAGGAGCCCCAGGACGCCCTTGGCCGCGTCCTTCATGGTCACCGGCTCCTCCGGCTTAAAAACACCGCCCAGGAAACCGCTCATCCATTCGTTGGCAGAGGCCGTGCGGATCGCGGCGGCGTACTGGCTGTCTGCGGGCACATCCGCAAACACGGCCCCGGAAACCGCAGCTCCGTAATTCTTCCTCTGGGAAGAGGCCTTCACCAGCATCCCGGCAAATTCTTCCCTGGTCACTTCCGCGTTCCGATCGCTGGTGGTCAGGATCCCCAGAAGGCTTACCACCTTCCTCTTCATTTCAAAGGTGCTTTCCGCTCCGTAGACCGTCGCGCTCATTCCCGCCGACACGGCGCATACAGCCGCCAGCACCGCCATCGCTTTCCCTCGGTTCATATGATCTCTCCTTTTATATTTCTTTTATAATCATAAATAAAACTTTATAAAAGCAGCTAAACTTTACCAGATGAATGTGTTGAATCTGTGAAGGAAACGCCGGTTTTTTTGAACTTTTTGTGATTTTTCTGTGATCTGCTCCCTTTATGAGAGACAGTGAAAAAACAAATTGTCATCATAAAGCAAACTAAACGCAGAAGAAAAAATCGAAATGATCAGGAAGTACCAGCAAGGAGAAATCGGCTTCGTTCAAGCTCAATATAAAATTATTGCCTATGATGCCGGCCTTGCGCGGACGCACTTTCAAAATAAATTCGTTGAGTATCATATGGAGTTTTTCAAGGCAGGCATAACGCAGACCATAAAGCTTTGGCTGAAAAACGGATGCAAAGAAAGCCCGGAAGATATGTATGAAATTATTAAAAGCGAATATAAAGGACGGGATGCCTTCTTTGGAAATATGGATCCCGAATAGCCGGGAGCTTTATCGTTCCCAGGAACAAAAAAAAGACCGCCGGGAACATTTTGCTCCCAGCGGCCTTTCTGTATGGAGAAGCGCTCCGATCCTCCAGCTCTTACATAAGCGGCGCAATGAGCCGCAGCGTTCTTCCCAGAAACCGGTGCATCAGCGGCAGGGACCCGTAGGCCTCCATAGACATGCGGACGCACTTTTTCAGTGTTTCGTCGAAATCGTTCCGGATGTCCCGGACCACCGGATTCTTATAGATATACACGGCGCATTCGAAATTCAGATACTGGCTCCGGAAATCCATGTTGATGGATCCCACCACCGCCTTTTCGTCGTCACTGACAAAGGTTTTGGAGTGGACAAAGCCCGGCAGATACTCGTAGATCTTCACACCCGCCTCCATGAGCTCCGGATAATAGGAATGGGCCAGCATAAAGGCATATTTTTTATCCGGGATATGGGGCATGACGATGACCGTGTCCACCCCGCGCTTGGCCGCATAGGTGAGGGCCGTCACCATGTCGTCGTCCAGAATCAGATACGGCGTCATAATGTATACATACCGTCTGGCCTGGTAGATGATATCCAGATAGACCTGGTGGCCCACCGGCTCCCCGTCCAGGGGGCTGTCGGAAAATGGGATGGAGTAGCCGTCCATATTTAAGGAAGGGCTGTGAAAATGGTCGCCCGTATCCAGAAACGGCCCGTAATCGAAGTCGTATTCCGGACGGAAGGTGCAGACGCCCCACATCTGTAAAAACATGACCGTGAAGCTCTTCACCGCCTCTCCCTTCAGCCGGATGGCATTGTCCTTCCAGTGGCCAAACCGGACCTTCCGGTTGATGTATTCGTCCGCCAGATTGACGCCTCCGGTAAAGGCTGTATGGCCGTCGACCACCAGGATCTTTCTGTGATCCCGGTTGTTCTGGCTGGTGGAAATGGCCGGCCGGATGGGATTGAAGATCCTGCAGCGGATCCCCTTTGCCTCCAGCTCCTTCGGATAGTCATGGGGCAGATTGGAAAAGGAATTCATTCCGTCATAAAGGAGACGCACATCCACGCCGGCAGCCGCCTTCTCCTCCAGGATCTTAAGAACGCTGTCCCACACCACCCCACGCTGGATGATGAAATATTCCAGGAATATGAACCGTTCTGCTGCCTGGAGTTCCTCCAGAAGGTCCGGGAAAAAGTCGTCGCCCAGGGGATAATATTTGAAGTTTGTTTTATCGTAGACGGGATAGCCCGCCCGCTCTGACAGATACCGGCTCAGGTTTGCATTCCGCCGGTTCTCCTTCATAAGCTTCGCCTCGATGGACTCGTTCTGGCTCAGAAAAGACCGGGTGCGGGCTTTGATATCCGCGATCCGCCTGGCCAGGATCTTTGTCTCCATCTGCAGCTGTACAAAAATATAAAACAAGCATCCAAATACCGGAAACAGCAGGACCGGCACCAGCCATGCCATCTTAAAGCTGGCGTTCTGCTTTTCGTTCAGGATCCGGATGGCCAGGATCGCGCTGACCAGCCCGAAGGCGCCGTATCCGTAGGCCTGATACCGGTCATCCAGCCAGAAATAGATCCAGGCCAGAACGGCGATCTGCAGGGCCATGAACAGGATAAAGAACGTGGTACGGCCGAATACGATCCTTAAAAGCCCTCGCTTTCCCTTTCCCTTCACCTCTTCTGCTACCATGCTGCCTCCTTCCTTTTATTCCAGAGCCTGTCTCAGATCCTCGATGATATCGTCTGCATGCTCGATCCCCACGCTCAGGCGGATCAGAGACGGATCCACTCCTGCCTCCACCAGCTGTTCATCGGAAAGCTGACGGTGGGTATGGCTGGCGGGATGGAGAACGCACGTTCTTGCATCCGCCACATGGGTCACAATGGCCGCCAGCTTCAGCCTGTCCATAAATGCTCCCGCTGCCTCCCGGCCCCCCTTTAAGCCAAAGGAGATCACGCCGCAGCTTCCGGAGGGCATATACTTTTCTGCCAGGGCATGGTACTTATTGTCCTTTAATCCAGGATAGTTGACCCAGGCCACATCCTCTCTGGCGGCGAGCCACTCCGCCACCTTCTGGGCGTTCTCGCAGTGCCGGGGCACCCTTAAGTGCAGAGTCTCCAGACCGACATTCAGCAAAAAGGCGTTCATGGGGGCCTGAATGGAGCCCAGGTCCCGCATCATCTGGGCCGTGGCCTTGGTGATGTACGCCTTTTTTCCGAATTTTTCCGTGTAGACTACGCCGTGGTAGGAATCGTCCGGGGTCGTGAGTCCCGGGAACTTTTCCGCGTGGGCGTTCCAGTCAAAGTTTCCGCTGTCCACAATGCAGCCGCCCACGGTCATGGCATGGCCGTCCATGTATTTGGTGGTGGAGTGGGTCACAATATCGGCTCCCCACTCAAAGGGACGGCAGTTGATGGGGGTGGCAAAGGTGTTGTCCACGATCAGGGGAACCCCGTGGCCATGGGCCAGACGGGCAAACTTTTCAATATCCAGTACCACCAGAGCCGGATTGGCGATGGTCTCTCCAAATACGGCCTTTGTATTGGGGCGGAACGCCTTCTCGATCTCCTCCTCCGGCGCGTCCGGATCCACCAGGGTCACGTCGATGCCCTGCTTTTTCATGGTCACCGTAAACAGGTTGGAGGTTCCTCCGTAAATGGTGGCGGCGCTTACGATGTGGTCCCCGGCGCTGCAGATATTAAAAACGGCAAAGTAATTGGCGGCCTGTCCGGAGGAGGTCAGCATAGCGGCCACACCGCCCTCCAGCTCACAGATCTTTTCCGCCACCGCGTCGTTGGTGGGGTTGGCCAGTCTCGTATAAAAATATCCGTCCTCCTCCAGATCAAACAGACGTCCCATCTGCTCGCTGCTGGAGTATTTAAACGTGGTGCTCTGATAAATAGGAAGTACCCTGGGCTCTCCGTTTCCGGGCTCCCAGCCTGCCTGGATGCAGATCGTTTCCGGATGATGATTTCTTTTTTCCATGATGATTATCCTCCTGGTGCCAGTTTCTTTTGTCCACAGCCGTCCCGGGACGCCGGAGACAGCGTTGGTTTACACGTTAGTGTATCACAATTCCGCTAAGGATACAAGGATTTTAAGGCGGCACTTGAAAGCCTCTCCCCTTTCATGTATAATAGCTTTCTGAACCTTGGGCCCTGGGATCGTACCCCATTTCCGGATCCCCGGCCCCCATATTAAATAAGAAGGAGAAGATTATGGAATTTGTTTTCAATATCATCAAAGGCGTCATGATCGGCATCGCCAACGTGATCCCCGGTGTATCCGGAGGCACCATGGCCGTTTCATTCGGCATCTACGACCGGCTGATCAACAGCATTTCCGGCTTTACAAAGCATGTGAAGGAAAGCCTGTCCCTGCTGGCTCCCATTCTTTTAGGCTGCGTACTGGGCATTGCCGGCTTCACCTACGCCATCGAATATCTGCTGGAGCATCACACCTTCGTCACCTGCATGACCTTTGTGGGACTGATCTTAGGCGGCCTTCCGGCCCTCTGGCGGGCCATGAACGAAAAAAAAGCCTCTGGCAGCGGAAAAATGGGCGCCGGGGCCATCCTCGCCTTCCTGCTGGCCTTTGCCGCATCCGCAGGACTGCCGCTTTTGAAAACCGGCGGCGATACCCTGGCGGTACTTCCGGTCAACGGCTCCACCATGGCCATCCTCTTTGTTCTGGGGATCGTGGCCTCCGCCACCATGGTGATCCCAGGCGTCTCCGGCTCTATGATGCTTATGGTGCTGGGCTACTATTACGGCATCATCAATACCATCACCGGCTTTTTAGACGGACTCAGGGCCATGGACCTGGCGGTCTTAAAGGATGGCTTCCTGCTGTTAGCCCCCTTCGGCATCGGTGTCCTCCTGGGGATCGTCCTCATTGCCCGTCTGATCTCCTTCCTGTTTGACCGGTACGGAGTCCAGACCTATGGGGCCATCCTGGGCCTAGTGCTGGCCTCTCCCTTCGCCATCTTTTACAACACCGGACTCTTCGGCGCCCTTTCCTCCCTGTCCGTCTGGGCGGTTCTTCTGGGCATTATGCTGATGATCGGCGGAGCCGTGGTCACCAATTTCGTCGGAGAAAAATAAATTACTTATTGTCCTCTCCCAGAGAATGTGGTATTATATTAGATGTTCTTAATTTTGTATCACTAATATAAATATTTACTTATAAAAGGAGAATGTTTATGGGCGGTATATTTGGCGTAGCATCAAAGAGCAGCTGTACCATGGATCTTTTCTTTGGTATCGACTACCACTCCCATCTGGGAACCCGGCGCGGAGGCATGGCCGTATACGGCGAGAACGGCTTCCAGCGCGCCATCCACAACATTGAAAACACACCCTTCCGTACAAAGTTCGACCACGACCTGGATGAGCTGGAGGGCACGCTGGGTATTGGCTGTATCTCGGATATGGATCCCCAGCCCCTGCTGATCCGCTCCCATCTGGGGACCTACGCCCTGGCCACTGTGGGTGTGATCCGTAACTCTGAGGAGCTGATCAAGGAGGCCTATAAAAACGGCCACGTCCATTTTATGAGCATGAGCGGCGGCAAGATCAATGATACGGAGCTGGTGGCCTCTCTCATCGACCAGAGGAACAGCCTGGTGGAGGGGCTCCTTTACGCCCAGGAACGGATCCAGGGCTCCATGTCCATGCTTCTCCTGACTCCGGAAGGAATCTACGCATCCCGGGACCGCTATGGCCGGACCCCCATCACCATCGGTCAGAAGGAGGGAGCCTTCTGCGCTTCCTTTGAGAATTTTGCATACCTGAATCTGGGATACCACCACTATTCGGAGCTTGGCCCCGGCGAGATCGATTTCATCACGCCGGAAGGCGTGGAGTGCTTAAGCGCTCCGCGGAAGGAAATGAAGATGTGCGCCTTCCTCTGGGCCTACTACGGCTATCCCACCGCCAGCTATGAGGGGATCAGTGTGGAAAAAATGCGCTATGACTGCGGAAAGCTCCTGGCCAGAAGAGATAAGGGCGTCACCGCCGACAGCGTGGCCGGAGTACCCGATTCCGGTATTGCCCATGCAGTGGGCTACGCCAACGAGTCCGGCATTCCCTTCTCCCGCCCCTTCATCAAATATACGCCCACCTGGCCCCGGTCCTTTATGCCCACCAGCCAGAAGCAGAGAAACCTCATTGCCAAAATGAAGCTGATCCCTGTGGACGTATTGATCCGGGATAAAAAGCTCCTGCTCATCGACGATTCCATCGTCCGCGGGACCCAGCTGGGAGAAACGACCGAATTTTTATATGAGAGCGGCGCCAGGGAGGTCCACGTAAGGCCGGCCTGTCCGCCCATCACCTTTGGGTGTCCGTACTTAAACTTCTCCCGCTCCAGATCCGAATACGATCTGATCACCCGCCGGATCATCCGTGACCGGGAAGGAGAAAACGTTTCCGAAGAAACCCTGGCCACCTACACAGATCCCGACAGCCAGAACTACAAGGAAATGGTGGAGGAGATCCGGAAACGGCTCCATTTCACCACTCTCCGTTTCCACCGGCTGGACGACCTGGTGGAATCCATCGGCATCGAGCCGTGTAAGCTCTGTACATACTGCTGGAACGGGAAAGGGTGATTACAGAACAGCCCCCCGCCCATTCACGCAAACGAAAGCATCGTGTTTGCGCGAACGGGCGGGGGCTGTTTTAGTTATGGCGGAAGTGAGGGAAAAGAAAAACTGACCTGTGAAGCTCCTTCGCTGCCCCGCTGCATAAAAAGACCCGCATTGCCGCAAATACGATGCTTCCGTTTGCGGCAATGTGGGTCTGTCCTCTTAATGGTTTACAATATCCATAACGATATCGGCAGAGGCGTTCTCGATCTCGTTGACCACATACTGGGCCCCCTGCTCCTCTTCCTTGGTACCGTCCATCTGATGGGCCTCAGCCTCGGCCATGGCCTCGCTGGCAGCTACCTTGTTCTTATCCACGCGGGTTCCGCACTTATTGCAGAACTTGGAATTCTTGTCAATGCGGGCTCCGCACTCGGAACAGTAAATGCAGCCGTCCATTCCTGTGAGACGCTCTTCCAGCTCTCTTTTTCTCTCCAGGCTGCTGCGGATGGAGGTAAATTCCATAAAGAACTTTTCTTCGTCCGCCTCTGTGGCGTTCTGGAAGACCTTTTTTCCCACAGTCGCATACAGCTTTGCAATGCTTTCCTTCTCTTCATTGATCTGGGAGCGGATGGAAACCGCGTCGGAGATCTCCTTGGTACGCTTTGCCACTTGTTTTCCAGTGCTGCTGATGCTTCTTTTCACTTCGTCAAAAATAGACATAACTCTGGTTACCCCTTTCCTTTGTATATACGTCTATCTTATCCAATCCCGGTCATAAAGTCAATCCTTTTTCCCGGCCAGCCCCCAGCTCGCCTCATAGGCCTCCTCCGGATTATAGGAAAACTCCCGGCGGATGAATTCCGGTATCTCATAGGGGCTGAATTCCAGGGTCACCGGCTCCCCGGTTCCGTCCGCTTCGGGAGTCAGATACACCTGGACTGTGAAGCCATTCTCATGGGGCGCAAGCGGATTGAGAGCAAAAAACCAGCTGCATTTCCCTGCATCCAGCACCTGCCGGATCTGCTCCCCTGTCTCCTCCGTGCCGTCATTCACGATCATCCGACCGGGAATTTCCTCTGCCTCCTGGGTGTCCTCCCAGGAGGTCTCCCCAAACTCTCTGTACTGCACAGGATTTTCATAGTGGCAGGTAATCTGCATACGCTCCACGTCCTCCGGCTTCAGCGTCTCCGGAAGCGCCGCTCCTGCCTCTTTTAAAAGCCCCAGCGTCCTTGTAAAGGAGGGATATACAGGGAAGAAATTCACCTGGGGATCCATATCCCTGAGCCGGAAAGCGCCGGAAAAATTCTGAGTCCTGGAGGCGGATATGGCACTGAGATACTCCCGCTCTGCCTCAGTCAGAAACCGCAGGGCAGTCACAGGGATCGTTTCTGTCCGCTCTGCAAGGGACAGCGCCTCCAGCTCCTCCTGGTAGACGGCTAAAAGCTCCGCAGTCACCTCCGGATCCTCGGTCACCAGGGACGCCTGGTTTCCGTCGGATATATAGACGCCTGTGATGGTTTCCGGATGGAAGCTCATGACCGGATAGGCCCCCTCTTTATACTCCGCACTGGAATACAGCCGTTCAAAGAGCTCCATGGCAGCCTTCATGTCCATGCGGTAATACCGGTACCGGAGCGTTCCGTTTTTCTCCCTGTACCCCACTTCAACCTGGATCATGTATGCTCCGCCGCCGGCCGGATCCTCCAGATTCTGGAACCGGACAGCCCTGGACTCTTCTGCTGCGGCGATTCCCGCCTCCGCCAGATCCTTCACCAGACTATAATCGGTGATCTCCATGTTTCCGGCCACATAATCGGATCTATCCATATATTTCCACAGGTATCCGCCCCTGCCAGCCTCCCATCCGCCGTTTTCTGCGGTCACCGGAAGTCCGTAATCCTGGGAATCTCCCAGGCCATAGGTAAATACAGAGGCCGACTGGAATTTCTTCACAGAGGGCACATAGGAATCGTAGCCCGTAAGATCGTACCGGAATACGCCGATGGCCGCCAGAGCAAGGACAGCGCTGATACCCAGATGGACCGGGTTGGCAAGGAGCATCCGGAAGTCGAAGTTATAAAGGATTTCGATGAGCCCGTGGCTGATGAACAGGGCGAAGACAAACCCGAACACAGCCCAGCCCAGGCTTTTATAATACATATTCCAGAATAAAAGACTCACCAGGATCGTGATGGGGACCACCAGAAGGATCTTAATGGGAGCCTTGGTCACCGGAAAGGCCATGGCTTTTCCCGCCGCCTCCGAGGGCCGGAACTTATAAAGGAGTCCGGCCAGGGCTGTCAGGACAAGGCCGGTAAGAAGGGCCGGCAGGATCCTTCCCATGAGCTCTCCATACTGTGCCATGGGCAGATCCGATCCATCTCCGATCAGGGCCGCATAATAGGGAACCGGAGATCCGTGGATGATCCATTGGTCAATACTGGAAAGCCGCTGGTTGGCCGTAACAAAAAACATCTGCATCATGCCCTGGAACAGGACCGCCACCGCGGGCACATATCCGAACAGGACAATGCCGCCCAGAACGGAAATGAAGAAATTTCCGGTGAGGAGCACTGCAGCCGTCATGAGCCCATAGCTCAGCAGAAAGCCCATCATATGCACCAGGAAGGTCCAGAGCGCGCCGGATACCATTCCGGGCACCGACGCTCCGGCCGCTCCCAGGATCCCCAGGGCAAAGGCCAGGTTCACCAGATACATGGAACCGATGATCAGAATCCCATCCAAAAAACGGACTGCAAAAAGCGTCTCCCGGCGCACGGGAATGCTGTGGTAAAAGTCCACCTGTTTTTTGGAATGCAGATACAGGAAGCCTGTAAGAGCCAGGACCAGGGCCGCTGTGATCACCAAAAAGCCCATGAATCCATTGTCCAGCCCGATACACTTGACCGTCAGTTCCCCAAGCCTTTTGGAAAATTCCGTTTCCGCCGTATTTCCAGCCCCAAAATCATAGGCTCCGGCATTCTCCACCCACCGTGCATACTGCTGCTGCAGGTTCGTAACGCCCATGGCAGCCAACACCGGCATCATAAAGAAGAACGTCAGGAAGGAAAGTCCAAAGGCCCAGAGCCTCCGCTTCAGATCCTCCTTCATCAGCTTAAAAAATAAGCTTTTTGATGTCATAACCAGCCACCTCCGTTTCACTGATAAAGATCTCCTCCAGGGACAGGGGGATCGTTTCAAAAAATACAGGCTCGCAGGACCGCATGGCCGCCTCCACGTCCTCTCTGGTCCCACGGACCGTAATGGTGGAGAGGCTTCCCCTGCTTTCGGTCTTAAGGATCTCCAGTCCGGGAATCTCCCCGGCCTTCATCCCCGGCCGCAGCACACACTGGATCTTATGGAGATTTAATTTCATATCATCCAGATCCTTCGACAGCAGGATCCCTCCCTTGTGAAGGATCCCCACATGGTCACAGATATCCTCCAGCTCTCTCAGGTTGTGGGAGGCAATGATGGGCGTCAAATTCCGCTCCGCCATATCGTTGGCAAACAGGCTTTTCACTGCCTGGCGCATCACTGGATCCAGTCCGTCAAAGGTCTCGTCGCAGAACAGGTATTCTGTGTTGGCACAGAGACCCAGGATCACCGAAAGCTGTTTCTTCATTCCCTTGGAAAACGTGGAGATCTTCCTTCTCTTATCCAGGGAAAAGGACTCCAGCAGACCGCAGGCTCTCTGGACATCAAAGGCAGGGTAAATACTCTTATAGTAGGTCATCATCTCCTGGGGCGTCCCGTTTCCGAAGAAATACTGGTCATCCGAAATATAGAAAAAGCGTCCCTTGACCCTTACATTTTCGTAAACATCCTCCCCATCGATCTGGATGGTTCCCTCGTCCGGCTTCAAAACGCCGCAGGCCATCCGTAAAAATGTACTTTTTCCGGCTCCGTTGGTACCGATCAGGCCAAAGACGCAGCCGTCTTTGATCCTGGCGTCGATGTGGTCCACGGCCACAATGGAATCAAATTTTTTTGTGAGATTTTTTGCCTCGATCACCTCTGGCCACCTCCCTCTTTTTCTGCCGCCTGGTACTGGATCTCCACCATTCTTTTTATCTCTTCCCCGGAGATCCCCAGACGGATCGCCTCATCGATCACCTCGCTGACCTGGATCAGCAGCTCTTTTTTCCGGTTTTCTTTCATAACACTGTTTTCTGCCACAAAGCTTCCCTTTCCCTTCACTGTATAAATATATCCCTGGCGTTCCAGCTCCGCGTAGGCCCTTTGGATCGTATTGGGATTGATCGACAGCTCCATGGCCAGGCTGCGGACGGAAGGCAGCGGCTCATTCTCTTCCAGGATACCCAAAAGCATCAGCTCTTCCAGCTTTTCGGTCACCTGCTCGTATATGGGCCTCCGGTCTTTATAGTCCAGTATGATCATGTGCCCCTCTCCTTTCCGGCCATTTTTCATCGGCCTATTTAAAGTGTATTAACACTCTTAATACATTTAGTATAATAAAAAGACCCGACACCGTCAATGACGATACCGGGTCAAATTTCTTACAAATTTCTAACGCTTCCCATGGAAACAGGAAACCCAGACTCCGCTTTGCCGCCTTCGGGCAGCGAAGTGTTTCTCACGAAATACTTCTTATTTCTCGCTGTCGTCGTAAAGAGCAACCAGCTTCTCCAGGTGTGCGTACTTATCCTTGGCGTTCTGCTCAGCCTGTGCGAACAGAGTCTTTGCTCTCTCCGGATTCTTCAGGGCAAGAGAGGTGTAACGAACCTCGCCGCCGATGAAGTCCTGATAGGATACGGTAGCGGGCTTGCAATCCAGAGTAAACTTCTTCTCTGCAGCCGGGTTGTAACGGAAGATGTTCCAGTAACCGGACTGAACAGCCAGCTTCTCCTCTGTCTGGGCCTTTGCCATACCCTTCTTGATACCATGGTTGATACACGGAGCGTAAGCGATGATCAGGGACGGTCCCGGATATGCCTCAGCCTCGGCGATTGCCTTGATGGTCTGGTTCATATCTGCGCCCATGGAGATCTGTGCAACGTATACATAGCCGTAGCTCATTGCGATGGCTGCCAGATCCTTCTGCTTAACCTCTTTACCGCCTGCTGCGAACTGTGCAACAGCGCCGGTGGGAGTAGCCTTGGAGGACTGTCCGCCTGTGTTGGAGTAAACCTCTGTGTTGAATACCATGATGTTGATATCTTTTCCGCTGGCAAGAACGTGGTCCACGCCGTTGAAGCCGATATCATATGCCCATCCGTCGCCGCCGAAGATCCACTGGGACTTCTTGGCTAAGAAATCTTTATTCTTAACGATCTCCTTACATACCGGGCAGTCGCAGCCGGAAAGAGCGGCAACCATCTTATCGGTAGCAGCGCCGTTTAATGCGCCTACGGAGAAGGTGTCTAACCATTCCTGACAAGCTGCCTTTACTTCCTCAGAAGCCTCAGCGCTGGCAACAATGGACTCAACCTTGCCCTTTAAGCCGTCACGGATGGCGTTCTGAGCCAGTAACATACCGTAACCGAACTCAGCGTTGTCCTCGAATAAGGAGTTATCCCATGCCGGTCCCTTGCCTGCCTTGTTGGCGGTGTAAGGTGTGGACGGGGAGGAGTTGCCCCAGATGGAGGTACATCCGGTTGCGTTGGCAATATACATTCTGTCGCCGAATAACTGTGTGATTAGTTTTGCGTACGGAGGCTCACCACAGCCTGCGCATGCGCCGGAGAACTCAAGGAGCGGCTGCTTGAACTGGCTGCCCTTCACGGTCGTCTCTTTGAATTTATCAATCACATCCTGCTTGATGTCGAGCTTCTGGCCGTAATTGAATACTTCCTGCTGACCCAGGTTCTCTTCCAGGCTTGCCATTGTAAGAGCCTTTTCGCCCTTCTTGCCCGGACATACGTTTGCACAGGAGCCGCATCCGGTACAGTCAAGAGCGGAGATGGTCATAGCGAACTTGTACTGCGGCATACCGGTCATGGGAACCATCTTTGTTCCTTCCGGAGCCTTGGCAGCCTCTTCCTCAGTCATAACAACCGGACGGATAACTGCGTGCGGGCAGACATAGGAACAGAAGTTACACTGGATACAGTTGTCCGGATTCCATACCGGAACGTTTACTGCGATACCGCGCTTCTCGTATGCAGAGGAGCCGGACGGTGTGGAACCGTCAACGTAGTTCTTGAATGCAGATACCGGAAGATTGTTTCCTTCCTGGGCATTTACTGCTGCCTGTACGGTATTTACGAATTCAACAACGTCTTCTCTTCCCTCTGTGGCATGAACCATATCAAGACCTTCGTCTTCACAGTTCTTCCAGCTCTCCGGAACCTGAACCTCATGAAGTCCCTTGGCGCCTGCGTCAATGGCAGCCCAGTTCTTCATAACGATGTCCTCGCCCTTACGGCCGTAGGTTGCCTTTGCAGCAGCCTTCATTAACTCGTTGGCCTTATCTGCCGGGATGATCTTTGTCAGCTCGAAGAATGCGGACTGAAGGATGGTGTTGATACGTGTCGGGCCCATGCCTGTCTCAATGCCAAGCTTTACACCGTCGATGGTGTAGAATTTGATGTTGTGGTCAGCGATGAATTTCTTCACCTGGCCAGGTAAGTGCTTCTCCAGACCGTCCATATCCCACGGGCAGTTCAGCAGGAATGTACCGCCGTCAACCAGCTCCTGAACCATGTTGTACTTGTCAACATAAGAAGGATTGTGACATGCTACAAAGT
>CAJMRM010000012.1 GCA_905215775.1 uncultured bacterium | reverse complement strand
ATCATTCTCTTTATGTGCCTTTCGTATATTCTTTTGTGATGCACTTTTTACATCCCCTCTCCTTACTGCTTCTTCTATTTCTCCTGGAAACATTTTCTGTTGTGAATAAATCTAGGAAAAATGCTCTCACATTTGCTTTGAATATCTATGCCTTATCTACACTCCTACCAGTCTCAAACATCACCCAAGCTCTACTGACTTCATCCTCTGATATATTCTGGTTATACCGTACATAAGGGTGTAAATCCCCCCCTCCGTATTCGTTTTTTCCGCAATGCTTGTTCACATAATCATCAAAACTACATATTCGTTTAGCTGAAACACCTACGTAAACTCCGTTAGGCTTCAGGTCTTTGGATACCAACGCGCCAGCTCCAACAATCACATTGAGAAAGCATTTATTACGCTTCTGGTGTGCCCCCACATCTATATGCTGGGAAGAAACCAGCATCTATCAACTTCCTTTCCAGTTCACTATTCCCTTTGCTTCTTATATGTAAAAGTTTCTGGTAAGCTTCCTCGTCAAAAATCTTTCTACCTATGTAAAAATCCTTTATTCCATGGGGAGCCAGATTCATCTTGTACTGAAATATTCCATCATCAGCACCATAGCCTCCTCCAAGGATGAAATTTTTTAAACCTCTGATTTTCGCCCATTTGATGATCTCAAATTTAAGAAAATCATTAGCTCTTGTGTAAAAATACTCAGAATCGGTTCCTCCAAGGTACGAGTAGCAATTCTCTGCTCCATAAATCACAAGTTCAGTAGAAATAATCTTGTCTTCAAACCTTACATGAAACATAACCGCATTATCCATTGACATCAGCTCCTCAAAAAACGACTTCTTGAAATAGAACTGTTGTTCGGCATCACTTCTCTCCATGGTGCCGTAATAAATGCGAAGGAAGTCATCTAGATGTTTTCCCTCCTCGTCCACTACAATCTCCAAACCATATGTATTTGCCCGTTTGACATTCTTCCTAACCTTCTGCTTAAAATCCATCCATATGGTATCTATTGGATCCTCCAGATTGCGTACCACATTGTGTGTACGAGATTCCGTCTCGCCACTATAGTAATTATGATAGTTGGAGAACAGTTCGAATCTTATGAACTCACAGATATAAGAATTGTTTACACAATAGGCTTCATAAGAAGCATTGAGCGCATCGTAATCTACGATAGAGCCTATGAATCCCCCATAACCATATGGTGTAATCAAATCATAGTAGGTGTTATTAGGCACTACTTGAGTAAGCCTATGATCCTTTCCTACATCCCTCTTAAAAACCACATTAATAGCACGTTCATCACCATTCTCGTAATATAAAAGAATTGGCTCGCCGTTGCTCTCATCCTCATGCATGAAAGCAGTTACATATTCATTTAAATAAAAAACATCGTAGCCCTTAATAGATCTCACTATCTGATTCCAACGCTCTCTGTCACTTACCAGAATCTCTGTTATATGTTGCATTATTTATCAACCCTATTCTTTTCCTTACAGTATTAGCCAGATGAAGGAAATGTCTGTATAGATACTCGCACATCACTTGGAGAGACAATTTGATTTCTCATGCATATGTAGCACACATATCCTTTTCCCAAGCCTGTCCCCATCTGACATCTAATGTGTATTCATCCTACACATTCTTATCAATCTAAACACCTGTAAATAATATCAATCACTTTATCCTGCTCCTCCGCCGTCATCTTGTTATCACTCGGCAGGCACAGTCCCCTCTGGAAAAGATCCATCCCCACATCCAGCGGCTTCCCGTCTTTCCCGACAGCCCCTCCGGCAATATAAGCGTTAGTCTTTGCCCGTCCATTCCCTTCCCGGATCACAAACCCGTTCATCCGGAAGATCGGCTGCATATGCATGGGCTTCCAGATGGGACGCCCCTCGGCGTTATACCTTGCCAGCGTCTCCAGGATCTCCATGGGGCAGCTCTTTCCCGGTTCCGGAAGGTACAGGGATTCCTGTTCCCCGCGCACCTGCCGGCACATGGCCTCCGGATCGATGACCAGGCAGGACAGCCAGTAGTTGGGCTCGGAGTTTTCGGCGTCGAACGGATTCATTTGTACCGGAAGGTCCTTAAAGCCCTCCCTGTACCGCTCGTAAATGGCCTTCTTCTGTGCGATGTGCTCCTTTAAGTATGGGAACTGCCCCCGCACCACCCCGGCGATCACGTTGCTCATCCGGTAGTTGTAGCCCACTTCCTCATGCTGGTACCAGGCCGCGTTCTCCCGGGACTGGGTGGACCATTTCCGGGTCCGGTCCGCCGCGTCCTTATCATCGGTCAGAAGCATCCCCCCGGCAGAGCCGGTGATGATCTTGTTCCCGTTGAAGGAGATGGCGTTATAGGTACCGAAGGTCCCGGTCTGCTGTCCCTTATAGGAAGCCCCCAGGGATTCCGCCGCATCCTCGATGATCATGGCCCCATGGCGTTCACAGACGGCCCGCAGCTCATCGATTTTTCCCGGCGTCCCATATAAATGGGCCATAACAACGACCCGGACCTCCGGATACAGTTCAAAGGCCTTTTCCAGAGCCACCGGATCCATGTTCCAGGTGTCATATTCGGTGTCAATGAACACCGGGACTCCGCCCTCATACACCACCGGGTTTACAGTAGCGGAAAAGGTCATGTCCGAGCAGAACACCTTCTCTCCAGGCTTTACCCCAGCCAGCTTCACGGCCAGGTGGAGGGCAGAGGTGCCGGTGGCCAGGGCCACGGCATACTTACACCCCACGGTCTCGCAGGCCAGGCGCTCCACCTCGTTGATGTTTTCCCCGACGGTGGACATCCAGTTCTTTTCATAGGCGTCCTTTATATATTCCAGCTCCGGCCCGTGCATGGTGGGCGAGCTGAGCCAGATCTTTTTTTCAAATGGCACGAACCGTTCTTCTGCGCGGAACATGTGATCATCCCCCTTGTTTCTAATTAGAAAAACATCCTATTTCCCCAGGATGTTTTCTTCTGATTAAAGCCCTCGAAACAGGGCCTTTCTGTTTTTCTTTTACTGTTTGATTCCCTGCGCTTTTACTCCGGGAATGAAGCTCCGGATCCATCCGGTACTTTTATCCCAGTCATACTTTCAAAGCTCCGGGGCCTGTTTCTGGCGGAAAACTGTATTCTCCACAGTGGTTCCAGGCCTTTGGGGGAAAGCTCCAATATCTTTCACCCTCCCGATGGGCCGGATATCAGGCCTTTACACCCGCCGGATGATACGTCCCCACGATCCGCATCACATCCTCCCGGATCCCGTCCCCGTCCTCATTGGCGGTCACGTACAGCTCCTCCAGCTGCCCCTCAAACCGCTCCATATCGAACTCGATGGGTTTCCCGATATGAATTAACTTATTGGGCGTATCCTGCATCCCTTCCTCGTTCATGAGAAGCTCCTCATATAACTTCTCCCCAGGCCGCAGCCCCGTGAACACGATGGGGATATCCACATCCGGTGTGTACCCGGACAGCCGGATCAGGTTCTTCGCCAGGTCCAGGATCTTCATGGGCTCCCCCATGTCCAGGACGAAGATCTCCCCGCCCCTGGCATAAGCCCCGGCCTGTAATACCAGGGACACCGCCTCCGGGATCGTCATAAAGTACCGGATGATATCCGGGTGGGTCACCGTCACCGGACCGCCCTGCTCGATCTGCTTTTTAAAGAGCGGGATCACGGACCCGTTGCTCCCCAGTACGTTCCCGAACCGCACGGCCACAAAGTCTGTTTTTGACCTTGCGTTCATCATCTGCACCACCATCTCGCACATCCGCTTGGACGCCCCCATGATGTTGGTGGGGTTCACGGCCTTGTCCGTGGAGATCAGCACGAAACGCTTGGTTCCATACTTATCTGCCGCTTTCGCCGTCTTATATGTACCGAACACGTTGTTCTTGATGGCCTCGTTGGGGCTGTCCTCCATGAGGGGCACATGCTTGTGGGCCGCCGCATGGTACACGATGTCGGGACGGTATTTCTCAAACACCGTCTCGATCCGGTGGGTGTTCCGGACGGAGCCAATGAGCACCACCAGGTCCAGGTCCGGATACTTTTCCTTCAGCTCCAGCTGGATGTCGTAGGCGTTGTTCTCATAGATATCAAAGATAATTAACTGCTTCGGATTATGGCTCGCCACCTGGCGGCACAGCTCGCTTCCGATGGAGCCGCCTCCCCCGGTCACTAAGACCACCTTTCCGCTGACGTAGCCCATGATCTCGTCTAAGTTCACCCGGATGGGATCCCGGCCCAAAAGGTCCTCGATCTCCACGTTCCGGAGCTTGGCGATGCTCACCTCGCCGTTGATCAGTTGGTAGATGCCCGGCAGGATCTTCACCTGGCAGCCCGTCTCCCGGCAGATCTCGATGATGGCCTTACGCTCTTTGGCGGAGGCGGAAGGGATGGCGATGTAGATCTCGTCAATTTTGTATTCTTCGGCAAGGCGCGGGATATCGTTCCGGTTCCCGGCCACGGGAACACCGTTTAAGAACTTCCCGGCCTTATTCTTATCGTCGTCCACAAAGCAGACCACACAGCCGTTGACCAGGGAGCTGGTGGTCATCTCCTTTAAGATCACAGAGCCGGAGGTCCCGGCGCCCACGATCATAATCCGCCTGGCCGCTTTTTTGCTGTGGTTCCCGAATAAGGAGATCACCACCCGGTAGGAAAGGCGGATCCCCAGCTCCTCGGCACAGAGGGCCGCAAAAGACACTAAAAAGAAGCTCCTGGGCACGGAAAGCTGTAAGAGCACCATCCCGGCGATCTGCACCAGGGAGGCCAGGCCGCAGGCCGCCACCACATGGAGGGCTTCCCGGACCCCGGCTACGCTCCACATGGTGGAGTACATCCGGGCCAGGAAAAAGATCACCAGGGAGGCCAGGATATAATAGGGAAGGAACTCCCGGGCCGCCCGGGCGTATTCCGGCGGGATCTTAGAAATATTTAAGTCAAACCGGACAAAAAGGCCTAAAAAAGAGGCCAGGCAGAGCGCAAAAACGTCTGCGGCCATTAAAATGCCCATGCGGACGCGCTTGTCCCTGGGCAGGTATTTTTCCAGAAATTCGTACATCAGATCTTCCTCGGATTCGTTGTTTTTCACAGGGCCTGGAGCGGGAGGCAGATCCCAGCTTCCGGATCGGAAACTGGTCCCTGTTTCCGGACTCGTAGGCTGAAAACCAGCCCGATCCCCGGGACTAAGCCGGGGAATGGCCGGGTCTCCCAGGCCGGAGCCGGAGCCGTCCGCCCGGAACCGGCCTCCGGAGCCCGTTTTACTTCCCATAATCGTCCTTGTCGGAAGTATCCGTTTTTCATCTTGAAACAATTCCAAATTCTTACGGTATAATTAATGTATAGTATGTATATTCAACATTTTCAAAATATTCTCTTCACTTTTTCCTCTCCATCTCTCCCCAGAATAACCGCTTCTAAGCTGCAAAAATATTCATCTTCCTCTTTTGTCCTCTCTCCCGGCCTCCCCGCCGGCAAAAAAACGCGGCCCATGATGCTTTTCCTCATCATGGACCGCGTCCGTCTGATCTTATTTTATTCCATTGCCTGTTCGAATTTTATTCCGCTCCCGCTGTCCTCTGGATCTCCAGCGGCCCCCGGGGATCCGGGACCCATTCCTTTTATTCCTTCGATCCTGGCTCTCCTAATACCACTTTGAAACTATTTCTCCCGTGTCACCGTCACCGCCGACCGATACCGGCCGCCGTGATGAACGCAGTTGTGAGCCAGGCGGATCTCCTGGCTGTTGAAGCCGTCCCTGGTGTTGCTGTTGGGGAAGATGAAGTTTTTCGCGCTGGACGTCACGGTCACACGCATCTGATGACCTTTCCGGAACGTATGGGACAGCTTTGTGGTCCGGATCGTCACCGGATATACCTTGCCCGGCTCCATGAATTCCGGATGCTCAAACTGATTCCGGTAGCGCACGCTCATGACTCCGTCCGCCAGCTTCATGGAACATCCGTTTTCATCCACATCGGTGATCCGCACCATCAGATCTGTATCTTCGCAGTCGGAGGAGAGATAGATCACAGCCTGGGCGTCTCCGGTGATGGTAAATTCCTTCTCCAGAACGCCGGTGGAGTAGCTGAGCATATCGGTCCGCTTCTCCTCGTCTGTATAGTTTTCCGGCACCTCCAGTTCATTTTCAGACATATCGATGATATGGGTGGACGGATTTTCCGGATCGTATGTAAAATGATCCCCACATTCATTTTCCGGAGCCGCGAGGCTGAGGCTTCCATAGCCTGCTTCGCTGCCGCTTCCGGCTGCCATATCCGCGGCTTTGCCGTCCAGGTAGAAGGTCACCTTCTCACCATCGGGCAGAGGCCAGTTCTCAGCCGTCTTCCACTGGCCGCTTCCCATGGTATAGTATTCCACCACGGGAGTCTTTTCGATCCCGTTTTCCACGCCCTTTAAATAATGCTCGATCCACTGGAAGCACACCAGGTCGATGTCGTACCGCAGGGCATTGGGCGCCAGGGCAAAGCCGTGGATATCGTAATCGGCATTTCCGCTGTGCTTCCACGGCCCCAGGATCACCTTTTTCTCTGTGTAATCCTCATACATATCCAGGGCCTCTGTGGTTCCCATACCGTTATCGTCGAACCACCCGGACATGATCAGCGCCGGAACCCGGTGGGCTCCCGTCCGCTCCTTCCAGTTGCCCATTTTCCAGAAATCATCGTAATCGGGATGATCCAGCCATTTCTTTAAGAATGGCACCTGATGGCCCAGGGCTCTGGGCGCGATGTCCTCCAGGGGACGGATATCCAGAAGCTCGTCCCAGTCGTCCCGGTCCATGAGGGATGCGTCCGATCTCTGCCCGGATACCATAAAGGCCCAGGACATGGACCCGGAGTTGAAGCAGCCGCCTCTCCTGGGCAGATCCACAAAGGGACTTCCGGCGCACACACTGCTTAACATGGCCGTCAGATGGGGATTTTCGCTGGCCGCAGCCGCCCACTGGACATAACCCAGATAAGAGCCGCCGGTCATGGCCACCTTCCCGTCGCTCCACTTCTGATCCGCGATCCAGTTGAGGGTGTCGTCGCCGTCCTCCACCTCATAGTGCATGGGAAGCCACTCGCCTTCGCTGTCCTCCCGGCCCCGCACGTCCTGGATCACCACGGCGTAGCCCCTCTGCACATACCGGTAATACGTCTCTGCTCCAACCCGTTTTCCGTAGGGCGTCCGTACCAGCACAGTGGGGACCCTTCCTTCTGGCCCTGCAACGGCCCTCTCCTGTCCGGCTCCCTCTCTTTTCACTGGCAGATACACATCCGCAGCCAGCTTCACGCCATCCCGCATGGAGACCATGAAGGTCTCGGGACCATGGACCAGATACGGAAGCCCAAAGCCCATCTCCTTCCACTGGCGTAAGACCGTCTCATCCTCGTACCCATCCTTCACCAGCACGCTGCAAAGCTCTCTGGCCGGGGTGATGAACGCCACGATCTGACCATCCTTCACCACCAGGTCTCTGGGGAATTTGATGTGCCTCTGCACATACGCACCCTTATCCTTTTTCTCATATATCTCCCCGGAAGAAGCCGTAAACCTGTCTTCTCCCTGGCGGATCCCCTCCTGGCACGGTTCCAGATGCAGGAGTGCCTCCCGCACGTTCATTTTTCCCAGGACCACATACCGGTCATCCTCTGGAGCCAGCTCCCTTTCCGGAAGAAATTCTCCAGATGCCGCGTCCAGCGGGCTGTGGAAAACCCGTTCTCCCTCTTTTCTGCATGTTCCGTACCGGACTCCCGATACGTAAAATCCCCATGTTTCCATGTCCATACCCCTTTCCGCCCGCCGCTCCGTCTTTTCCTCCAGGCCGCCGGGCACTGTCATTCTTCACGGTTCCATTCTACCCTATCTTCGTCCCAAAGTCAAAAGGAGGACGGCCGCAAAAAGGGGCTGCTGCAAAGGAAAAGCGGAGCAGCTTTCCCTTCACGTCAGCCCCCAATGGTCCATCTGACTCCGATACCAGAGTCCGTTCCAGCCTCCGGCGGTCTGACGCCGCAGGCCGGATCATCATGTATTAATAGAAAATATCATCCAGGATCAGCATGTAGTAGTGATCCAGGCCTTCACCGGCGATCTGGAAGTCAGCCTTTACCGGCATGTGCTCGGCGGTGAAGTTGTCCAGGAATTCCTTGCTCAGTACATCCTCCGGCTTTAAGTCGTTGTCGTGCATGTACTTAGCCAGCTCAACCTTTAACTTCGGAACATAAACGGAAGACGGCATTGCCCAGCCGGACAGTCTGCCTGTCATTCCAGCCTCTTTGGACTTCTCTGTGATCATCTGGTTGATCTTATCGTAGTTTCCAAGGTCATCCTCTGTGATCTCCAGGTTTAAAACGGTTGGATACGCCTGGGTCGGTGTGGGACAGCACTGCTCGGCAACGATAAATTTCAGCTTGAAAGCCTCGTCCAGGATCACGTCGTACATGGGGCAGTTGGTTCCGAAAATGTTGGTATCCGGGCCATATTTCTCGATCTGTCTCGGAATATCCTCTCTTAAGAACTGGAGCATGGGAGCTGTTCCGTTTCCGGTCTGGGGATCCGGAGTTGTGATCTCAACGAATTCCATGCCTAACTTCTCGCAGGTTTCCTTCATGCGGTCGCGTCTTACCACCTTGCTCTCGGAAGCCATATGGGTCGGGAAGGAATAGTGGATCAGCGTCTTTGCGCCCATGTCGTGGGCCTTTGTAGCGATGGTCTCGCCACGGCGGTTCCAGTCGGTGTTGATGGCGATGTCCACATATTCGTTCAGCAGAGCAGGATCGTCGTTGCATGTTACCATGGTCACGATATCCGGGCGCTTCTCACGGATGGTCTGGAATGCGGGAACGATGCCCTCCATGCCGTTATCAAAGATGATGTACTTCATCTCCGGATCGTCTGCCAGGCTGGTCACTACGGAAATGCAGCCCTCTTTGTCTGTTGCAAAGTTCTCCGGAAGAGTCTTGTGGACCACCAGATCCGGATACTTCTGGACCATCTCCTGGGCTCCGCGGAACTCGTCCTCGCTGACAGTCACGGTGGGAGTCACGATACCGATCTTATAGGCCTCCTCAGCAGCCTCTGTTTCTGCTGCTGTGGTTTCTGCCGCAGTGGTCTCAGCGCTATTTGTCTCCTCATCAGCCTTTGCAGCTGTGGTCTCAGCAGCCGTCGTAGCTGCTGTTTCCTTTGCGCCGCAGCCGGACAGGGCAGTCGCTGCCACTGCTGCTGCCAGCATGGTGCTTAAAAACTTCTTTCTCATACGTTCCTCCATTGAAATTATATATTTGCTTTCAGGGCATACGCCCGAAAAACCACAGGTAAGCTACGGTCAGCCGGCCGTCGCCTTTGCCTTTTCTGTCCTTAAATTCATGATGATGGCAATGACGATGACTCCGTAGGCGATAAAGGAGCGGAAATATTCGCCCACCGCCGGATTGTTGAACAGGTTCTGGCCCGCCATAGGCGAGGTCACGAACAGGGCATGGAACAGGATCACGCCCACAAAGCAGTTGCGCATCCTGGCCTTTTTAATGGACGCGCCGCCCACCAGGATGGCCGCTGCGGCAAAGGTGTCCAGGCCCAGATGGCCGGTGTACACATTAATGGTGCCGAAATCTGCCACAAAAAGGATCTGGCTCATGGCCGCAAATACGGTGGAAATGATGATGCACAGGCTCCGGATCCGGCTGCTCTCGATCCCCAGCTTTCCGGCCGTAGCCGCATCTGCTCCCACAGCCCGGGCCAGAGTACCGAGCCTTGTTTTCTGAAGATAATACAGAAGCAGGCTGAAGGCCAGGATCAGAAGCAGCGGAAACATGGAATACACCTTTCCGTCAAAGGTAAAGGGTAAAAGGCTCTTGAAAACGCCGCTGATATTTTTTGCATCGACCATGCTGCGGACTCCGGTTCCCCGGTCCAGCAGGATGGCCTGGTTCTTCGGTGTAAAAAACATTCCGTAGGCTACCATGAACACAAACTGGTAGATCACAGAGCTCAGCTGGCCGATCATGATGGACACGATCATTTCCTTTCCCCTGGCCCGGTTTAACAGGGCCGCCACCATGCCGCCGAAGATCACGGATAAAACAACGCTGAGTCCGGCCACAAACAGAAGGGCCGGGATCCCGTCCAGCATCAGATCCACAGAGATCACCATGGCCGCCTGGGCGGAAATGGCTCCCACCACAATGGCAAAGTTGATACCCATGCCGCAGGTCACCGGCAGGATCAGCGCCAGCGTGAATAAGATGTTCCGGATAAAACGGGTATATACTTCCGAGGCCAGATACGGAAGGCTGACGCCGGAAAGATAAAACGATATCACCGCCAGTACCAGCATGGCCAGCGGAACCAGATTATTTTTCACGTGCTTCATGTCTCGTATCCTTTCTCTCAAAAATAAAGGCATATAGGATAATGCCGCTGGTGATGATGGTACGGATGATCTCTGCCATTTCCGGGATCAGCAGGGCGTTGGCCACCGGGATGGACAGAAGATACGTGGTCTGATATAAAAATGTACCGATCAGAGCGTTGGCCACCGTGGCCTTTCTGGGACTGGCTCCGCCGATGACGATGGCGGAAACCGCCGGGAAGCTCATCATAAACGGCCCGTCATACAGATGCAGGATCCCATAGCTCTGGGAATAGACCACGACGCCTATGGCCGCGATCACCGTGGACATGATAATGGCAATGGTCCGGTAATGGTCTACGTGGATGCCGGAGAGCTTCACAAACCGCTCATTCTCCGCGATGGCCGCGAAGATCATTCCCGTCCTGGTCTTGGAAAACAGCCACAAAAGAGCTCCGATGCCGAAAAAGAACAGCAGGAGTCCCAGAGGGATCACCAGCTCGCCGATCCGGATCTGCCACAGCCGGTCCAGGATCTGGCCGAAATAATTTTCCAGGTTTACCTTGGGCCGCAGTCCCTGGCCGCCAATGGGATAAAGCATTTGGCGGTTGGTCACCGGCACAAAGGTATAAAACAGGTTCATGATGGGGATAAACGCATATCCCGCAAAGGTTCCCACGATTTCCTCATTGAGCTTTAAATGGTTCAGGATCAGGGAATACAGATATCCGAAAACAAAAGCCACCGCCGCCCCCACGGCCATGGACACGAAAAATCCCGTCCAGGAGGTCATTCTGGCGTTCAGTGCAAAGATCATTCCCACAAGGCCTGCCGAAAGGCCGATGGTCATTCCGAAATTCCGTCCTGCCCCCACATTGATCATGGGGATCAGAGAGAGGACGATGACGCCGTTCATGGCCCATTTCACCAGGGCGTCGTTGATCACACCGATCATGTTCATGTCGATGGCCACGGCTGCCGCAGCCAGGACCCCCATAAATATGAACATGATCAGCTGCGGAGGGTTTATATATTTACTTTTCATCCATATCCCTCCCATAAAGGGCCAGAGTCAGCTCCTCCAGCCGTATATCTCCTTCAAACACCTTATACACCTGTCCCTGATACATGACTGCGATCCGGTCGCAGATCCGGATCATCTCCTCCAGCTCGCCGGAGGCCACCACCACTGTGGTCTTAAATTCCTGGTTCATCTTAATGAGCCACTGGAGGATCAGCTCCTTAGAATATACGTCGATCCCCCGGGTGGGCTCTCCCACAAACAGCATCTCCGGCTGAAAGGTCAGGGCGCGGCCCACACAGACCTTCTGCTGGTTTCCTCCGGAAAGCTCCCGGGCCTTCTGATCCGCCGAGCGGCATACGATGTTCAGCGTCTCGATCATGGACTGTACATGGCTCTCCACCTTCTTCTTATCAAGAAGAGACAGGGCAGGACACGCCGGCAGCCTTAAAAATTCCCGATGACGCAGCTCGGTCCCGAAGATCATATTTTTCCAGATAGGGCTGTCCAGGCACAGGCTGGTATGGGACCGGTCTTCGGACAGATAGTAGATTCCCTGGCGGATCAGCTCCCGGTTATCGCCCAGGGAAATGGGAGCTCCCTTAAACGATACGCGGCAGTCACCGCTTTTCAGCCCGAACAGCCCGTCCATGAGACGGTCCTGGCCCTGGCCTGCCAGGCCGGTGATCCCAAGGATCTCTCCCTCCCGCACATCCAGGCGGTTTTCCGTTCCGCCGATGTTTTCATAGCTAAAGACAGTTTTCTGTACGCCGTCCTTTTTCTGGCGTCTGGCCTTGACGATCTCCCGGCCCACCATGTCGTCGGCAAACCGGTGTACATCGAACGCTTCCCTATTATATGTAGAGATCAGCTCTCCGTCCCGTAGAACGGAGACCCGGTCGCATACCTCTGTGATCTCCTCCAGACGGTGGGAAATAAACAGGACGGAAATTCCCGAATCTGCGATATCACGGATACACCGCAGGAGTCCCTGGGTCTCTGTGATGTTTAAAGAGCTGGTGGGCTCGTCCAGCATCAGAAACCGCACCTTTTTATTATCCAGCTCCCTGGCCAGCTCCACAAACTGCTTCTGGTTCAAAGAAAGGCCGTCGATCTTCTGGTCCGGATCCAGATCCGAGCCGATCCGTTCTAAGGTTTTCCTGGCGTCCTCCCGGTTCTGTTTCCCGTCGATCAGGGAAAGCTCCGGGACCACCGCCTGCCGTCCACGGATGTTTTCCCGGTTGATCTTGATATTTTCGGTCACAGTCATTCCCGCAAACAGCGCCAGCTCCTGATGGACCATGGCGATGCCGTAGCCCACGGATTCGGAATGGCTGCCAATGGATACCGCCTTTCCGTCCACCAGGATCTGGCCCTCATAGCCTCCGCTCTTTACGATGACTTCATTTCCATTCAGTATGTTCATAAAGGTGCTTTTTCCAGATCCATTGGCGCCAATAAGGCCATAGACCTCCCCGTCTCCGATGGAAAGGCTCACATCCTTTAAGACGTAGTTTCCGTCAAACTTCTTCGACAGATGCTTTACTTCCAGCATAATCCCTTTTATCCCCCGTACATTTTCAATCCACGCGCCTGCGGTTTCCCCGTACCGCACACTCTTGAACATTATAACGTACCCGTGTGTATCATTGCAAATTGGGGTTTTCTATGTACTTTTACGAATCCATTTATTTTTTCTATATAAGAAGCCGCGCTTCCTTCTGCGCTTCTCTTGACTTCCGCCGCCGGCCTGGCTTACAATACAGCCAGAATCAAAGAAAGGGCAGGTGGTCCCATGGAAAATACAATGAACGGAAAGGCGGTCCGCGTCTGGACGAAACAGCATGAAAACGTACTCCGGGAGCTGGAGGCCAAAGGCCGCTATGCGGCCAGGCGGGAATTCATAGAAAAGGATCTCGGGGAACACGCTCCCCTGGTGCTGGAGGCCTATGACTGGCTGGTGAAGCACACGCCTGCGGCGGCAGACCGGCCTGCGGACGCCGATTATCCCGTATGGGTGTCCTTAAAATCTGAAGCCACCATGCTGAAAAGCCCCGGGACCGTGATCCTGGAGCTGGCCCTGGACCCGTCCCAGATCGTGCCGGTGAACATCATGAAATGGGGAGCGATCCTGGACTACTCCTATATTCCGGCCAGCCAGGAGGACGCCGCACGTCACAGAAAGCTTCTGGAGGAATACCGGGTCAGCGACAGCAAGGCGTATATGTCCCAGTTTTATCCGGAGATCAAACGGGAGATCATAAAAAGCTGGGACCGGCTCTTCGACGCCCGGGTGGATATGGGAAACCCGGACTGCTATGGAAATATATGGGAGATAAAAAAAGAATGGATCACAAACGTGCTTCGGTAACCCTGTATTCCCCCCAGGTCCAGATCGTCCTGGACGTCTTAAACCGGGACGGGATCTGCTTTTCCCGGCGGGAATATGTACAGAAAAAATATGAGGAAAGCGCTCCGGTATTTCTTTCGGCCTACGACTGGTTCGTAAAGGCCGCAGCCGCCCGCATTCCAAAGCCACCGGGGGCGGAATACCCCTACTGGGCCTTTGGCAGCCCGGAAAATGTGGACCTGTCCGCCGGGGGCCAGGTCCTGGTGCTCCGCGTCCCCCTGGAGGAAGCGGTCTTTTTCAGCCTTTACGACTGGAATAAGGTTTTATGCCTCTCCTATATGGGGGAAACGGAGGCAGAGGAGCGGGAATTCCGCCGAACGCTCCTGGAATACGGGATCCGGCGGGAAAGCGATCTTATCCTCACAAATTTCTATCCGGAGCTGAAGCGTCAGGTCACAGAAAGCTGGAACCGGCTTTTTTCCCACGATGGGGCCATCCGTAAGGCCGCCTCGGAAAACCGTCCCCTTTCCGGCGTCCAGGCCGGGCTCTGGTGCATAAAAAAAGAGTGGATCATGGATCCGGATTAATTTCCGGTCCACACCCACTCCCTTTTTATGCAGTTATCAGCCCTCTGTCTCTTCCTGGGCCGCCTCCAGCGTCGTCATCTCATACTTATGAAGGATCACGTTCTGGATCATGTCCCTGGTCTCTGAATTTATGGGATGGGCAATGTCCCTATACTCACCATCTGCGGCTTTTCTGCTGGGCATTGCAATGAAAAGCCCCTTTTCCCCTTCGATTACCTTGATATCATGGATCACGAACTCGTTGTCCAGTGTAATGGATACGATCGCTTTCATTTTGCCTTCTTTTTCAATCTTTCTCACACGTACATCTGTTACCTGCATAATAACCTCCCCGGCTCATATCAGCCTTCCATATGAACCATTATAATGTATATCTTTCGTTCTTTTCGATGACGATCTTTACGTCATCCGGCTGCCCGATGTATGTGGTATTGGCACGAATCGTATCACGGCTCTCCACAATGCAGTTTTCAATGACTGTATTATCTCCAATATAAACGTCATTCATGATGATCGAGTTTTTGATCACACAGTTGTTTCCAATATATACCTTCTTAAACAGAACGGAGTTTTCCACTGAGCCGTTTAAGATACAGCCGCTGGAAACCAGGCTGTTTTTCACAACTGCGCCCGGGTTGTATTTGGCCGGAGGCAGATCATCGATCTTGGAATAGATATCTGGATATTCTTTAAAGAAGTAGTTGCGGACTTCTGATTTTAAGAAATCCATATTGGTCTGATAATAGGCCTCCACGGAAGCGATGTTGCTCCAGTAGGACTCCAGCTTATACGCATAGATCCGTTTCAGGTTCTTATAGCGCACCAGGATGTCCTGAACGAAGTCGTACCGGTCCTCATTAGCGCAGCGCTCGATGAGCTCAATGAGCTGGCGGCGGCGGATCACATAGATTCCGCAGGAGATGGTCGTGGAATCGTTGACCATGGGCTTCTCCTCGAACTCTGTGATACGGCCGTCGGCGTTGGTCTTTACCATACCGAACCGGGTCACATCCACATCTGCCGGCATATCCTTGCAGACCACTGTGATATCGGCCTTCTTTTCGATGTGGTATTCCAGAACCTTATTGTAATCCAGCTTATAGATCCCGTCACCGGAAGCCAGCACCACATAGGGCTCATGGCTTCTCTTCAGGAAATCCAGATTCTGGTAAAGGGCGTCTGCGGTGCCCCGGTACCAGTCGCTGTGCTCTGCGGTGATGGTGGGGGTAAACACATACATGCCCCCCTGCTTTCTTCCGAAATCCCACCATTTGGAGGAGCTTAAGTGCTCGTTTAAGGATCTGGAATTATACTGGGTCAGAACTGCAACACTCTGGATATGAGAGTTGCTCATATTGCTAAGAGCAAAGTCAACGCTCCGGAAGCTTCCGGCGATGGGCATTGCCGCGATCGCCCTTTTTCTGGAAAGCTCCCGCATCCGCTTGCTGTTGCCTCCCGCTAAAACAATACCGATTGCTCTCATACGTTTCCACCTGCCTTTACTATGTAGCCGCCGCTTTCAAGTTTTCCGTCCGGATAATCCGAAGCTTCTGTCACACCGGAGATCGCCGTGTTCTTTCCGATCTCCACACCCGCCGGGATCACCGAATGCTCGCCGACGGTCACCAGGTCGAACTGGTATACCTTGGGATCATATTTGCTGGGCGCGTATTCACCGGTTCCCAGACGGGCGCCGGCGCCGATCCTTACGTCCTCGGCCACAATGGCCTTATCCACAACTGCGTCTGCCTCGATCACGGAATCCTGCATAATGATGGAATCCCTGACCACGGCGCCTTTTTCGATCACAACGCCGGAGCCGATGACGGAGTTGGTGACCTCTCCATAAATCTCCGTTCCCTCTCCGATGATGCTCTTTCCCACCTTCGCCTCTGCGGAAATGAACTGGGGCGGGATCTTCTCGCTCTTGGTATAGATCTTCCAGTATTCCTCATACAGATTAAATTCCGGAATAATGTCGATCAGCTCCATATTGGCTTCCCAGTAGGAGCCCAGGGTTCCCACGTCCTTCCAGTAGCCATTGTACTCGTATGCAAAAATCCGTCTGCCGTCGTTGTGGCAGTATGGGATAATGTGCTTTCCAAAGTCACAGCCCGGCTCATCCTTTAATTTAATGAGCGCCTCCTTCAATACCTTCCAGCTGAAGATATAGATTCCCATGGAAGCCAGGTTGCTCCTGGGATTGGCTGGTTTTTCCTCGAACTCCGTGATGCGGTTGGCATCATCGGTGATCAGGATACCGAAACGGCTGGCCTCCTCCATTGGCACCGGCATAGCTGCGATGGTCACGTCGGCGTTGTTGGCCTTATGGTATTCCAGCATCACCTCGTAGTCCATTTTGTAGATGTGGTCGCCGGACAGGATCAGAACGTATTCCGGATTATAGGATTCCATATACTCCAGGTTCTGGTAAATGGCGTTGGCAGTTCCTGTATACCAGTCGCTGCCCCTGCTTCTTTCATAGGGAGGAAGAACGGTCACGCCTCCCACGTTCCGGTCCAGATCCCACGGAATACCAATTCCAATGTGCGTATTTAAACGCAATGGCTGGTACTGGGTCAGGACGCCGACTGTATCGACGCCAGAATTAATGCAGTTGCTGAGCGGAAAGTCGATGATCCTGTACTTGCCGCCGAATGATACTGCCGGCTTTGCCACTTTTTGCGTTAAAACTCCAAGGCGGCTGCCCTGTCCTCCTGCCAACAGCATTGCTATCATTTCTTTTCTTACCACGATATCACCTCTTGCTGTTTCATTTTGTCCATCTTTGGGTTTATTAAATGGTTCTTTCATTATACCATATTTTTTAGAAAATGTGAACAAAATTTTCTCGAGTTAAATGTCATTTTTGTACATATTATGACATATTATAACATTTCCATTGATTTCTTCCGATAACCAACAGTTTCCGGCCATTCTGGCGGCATACCGGCTGCTTCTGCACAAAATAAGAGGACCCATCCGGCTTTTCCGTCTGGGTCCCCTCTGGATCATTTATCCAAGGATATCGTATACCGTTCCGCAGAAAATCTTCACCGCATTGGGAAGAGCCTGCTCGTCAAAGTCAAATCTCCGGTTATGGCCCGGTGCGGCTTCCTTTGTGAGGATCCGCATAAAGGTGGCCTGGCCGCCCTGCTCCTGTACCCGGCGCATCATATAGGAAACGTCCTCGCTGCCTCCGTTGCGGCTGCTGGTGGTCTCAGAAACCGGAAGATGCAGGTTTTCCTCGCAGACACGTCTTACACGGTCCATAAGGGCCTGGTCACTGGTTAAGGAATACGCAGAGCCCATGACCTTCATCTCGCTGGTGCAGCCGTGCATCTTTGCCGCTCCCTCGATGATATTCTTTGCGTACTCTTCCATATACTGGTTGATCTCCGTGGTCTCTCCGCGGACCTCGATCTCCATTTTCGCCACATCTGCGATCACGTTCCGGCCGCTTCCTGCCACAACGGTTCCCACATTGATCCGGCTCATTCCGGCGGAGTTTCTCGGGATCCCATACAGATTTAAAATCGCCGTGGCCACAGCCGGCATTACATTCTTTCCCTTCTCCGGGGATCCGCCTGCATGGGCAGAAACGCCGTGGAAGAACACATCATACTTGGTGGTGGCCAGAGAGCCATGGCTTCCCGGGATCACCACGGCCGGATCATCGGCCGCCTTGTCGGAAACGTGGGAGCCGATCAGATAGTCCACGCCGTCCAGATGGCCGTTCTCCACGATGGATTTCGCACCGCGGACGCCTTCCTCTGCCGGCTGGAAGATCAGCTTCATGGTCCCGTGGAGAGAGTCCTTAATGGACATCAGCACCTTCGCTACGCCCAGGCCGATGGTGGCGTGTCCGTCGTGGCCGCAGGCATGCATAAAGCCCTCGTTGACGGAGCCAAAGCCCTCGCAGGCCGGCCGGTGGGAGCTATCCTTTTCCTCAAATACGCCGAGCGCATCGATGTCAAAGCGCATGGCCACGGTGGGGCCTTCTCCGCAGCGCAGGATGCCGATCACTCCGGTCATACCGCCCTTTGTATATTTTACAAACTCCGGATCTGCGCCCTGGGCCACAGCCCTTTCGTACTGCTCCTCCAGCTCCTCATCCGACGGAACGCCCATTCTGGCGTCCTTTTTGCAGACCTGGTCGCCCACTAAAACCTCGTACCCCATCTCCGTCAGCTTTCTGGCGATGATGGAGGAGGTTCTCATCTCGAACCAGCCCTTCTCCGCAAACTTGTGGAAATCCCGGCGCTGGGCTACCAGCTCCGGTGCGATCTCATCTGCCATTCTGGTGATCTGTTCATAAATGTCCATGCTGAATACCTCCATTTTATTTTCTCGGCAGCATTCGTCCGCCAAAGCCAATGGCGAACACTCCGCCGTTTTCATCCTTAAAGAGCTTCAGGTACGCGTCCTTTGCATAGCCGCGGATGATCCCCAGGTTTTCCTGGACCATGACCAGGTTCTTCTCCCTGCCCTCTACCACAGCCAGCACTCCGTTTCCGCTTTCCCGGATCTCCACCTCTGAGTCCTCGCTGGACAGATAGCAGCCCACCGCTGCCCTTCTGGTCTTTTCGGACCACGGATTTTCCTGGTAAAGCCCCCGGTTCTCCAGCGGATTCCGGCCATGGTACATGCGCATGGCCGCATCGGCAATGGCGCTCACCGGTACGTCGGAGGTGTTGCAGAGAACGATGACTCCGCAGCCGGCGTCGTAGGACCAGGACAGATTGGAAGAAACGCCTGTGAGGCTTCCTCCGTGCTCCACCACAGTCACGTCATCGATCTTTTTTGTTGCCAGGCCAAAGCAGTACCAGCTCTCCGGCCGGTATTCGATCCGCGGCCGGCACATGGAACGGATGCCCTCCATGGAGAGGATGCGGCTGCCGCCGGCCGTCTTTCCATGGTTCAGGTACATATACAGGACCTTTTTCATATCGGAAATGGTGGACTTCATGGAGCCTGCCCCGCCCAGCACAAAGGCGTTGTCGTAGTAATCCCTGCAGCCGGTCATGACACCGTTCTGTTTCTTATATAATACGGCGCTGTTTTCATCCAGCCTGGGCCGCAGATAATCGCAGCCGCTGCGTTCCATTCCCAGAGGATCCAGGATATTCTTTTTCACATATTCTGCAAAGGAATTTTCTCCTCCCACCCGGCGGACGATCTCAGAAAGAAGTCCATAGCCGTCGTTGCAGTAGCTCATATATTCGCCGGGCTTTCCGATGAGCCCATGGCCCGGAGTCTGGGCGTCCAGCTGCTCCGCCACCGCCTTTGCTCCTGCCTCTGCCAGCTTCACGCTGTAACCCAGGTCGCCTTCTGTCTCCTCGGAGATCCCCAGCTTCTCTGCGATCTCCTTTACCACCGTCCGGTGTACCGGATAAAAACCGCCGCTGTGGCTTAAGAAATGACGGATCCGCACCGTTTCCTGGTTTTTATTGGTAAACTCCGGAATATACCGGCTCACCGGATCATCCAGATCCAGAACACCTTTTTCCGCCAGCTGCATGATGGATAAGGCCACAAAGGACTTGGTCACAGACGCCAGACCGAAGATCGTATTTTCATCCATCGGCAGCTTCTGTTCCGCGTCCCTGTATCCGAAATATTGTTCATACTGGGTTTTTCCCTCCTCATCCACAATGGCGACGGCGATCCCCGCCGCATTTCCCTGCACCTGGATCTGCTTTACCAGCTCCTCAAACAGGGCCCGGTTGGCCGCATTGATTCGATTCATATGTATTCCCTCCCAATGATGTCGCTTGATCGTTTCCATTATACCACATTTTTTCTGCCGAAAACATAGTCTGCCAAAGAATTGTGCAAAAACTGCGCCAAAAAATAAAAGTCAAAAAGGAGACGGCGTGGAGTGAGAGAGTTTGCGCAGCCGTCTCCAGAATCTGTCAAAATTACGCTTTAATGCGGATACAGCCCACACCGTTTTGGATCTCCATGGCCGTTCCATAGGGGGCCGAGAGCTCCGCCAGGTATTCCAGGACCTTTTCATCTCCCGTCATCACCGGCACACCCTTCTGGGAACGCGCCTGTTCCATACCCAGAGAAATGGGATAAAGGCGGATTTCCGTCGTTTTTCCATCCTCCATATCCCAGGCAGCCATAACCGAGGTCCAGATTTCCGGCAGAACGCCATAGCCCACCGTCCCCATCTTGCTCCGGTCGTCCATATAAGCGCCGACCTTGGTATCCAGAGGCAACTTTTTATTTAGGTATGCGTCATAGGGCTGAAGATCCACAGTCTCTGTTTCAAACAGGAAATTTCCCAGGCTGTAAAAAATGGGCTTTCCCTTGTAAATTTCGATGCCGCGGAGCTCATGCGGGCCGTGTCCGATGATGACGTCCGCTCCGGCGTCCACACATCTTCTGGCGAAGGTTTCCAGAAACATGGCCGGAACCTTTGTATCTCCTGCATCAGTCTCATGGGCATGGATGCTGACAAGCACCACATCCGCCTGTTTTCTGGCCTCGCGGATTTCCCCCTCAATGCGGCTCATGTCCGTTTCATTGGGGCTACTCTCGATCCAGTTTTTTTCGTCCAGCTTGAATTTATATTTTCCAAACAGGAAGGTCCCCTCCGGCGGCGGATTCTTATACCCGTTTTTCACAGAGTTTTCCATGGAAGCGTTGACCTTTGTGAGAGCCGCCAGTCCCGCCACCTGGTCATAATACTCCTGTGTCACATGATACACCGTTTCAAAACGCAGAGGGTTGAGCCCCGGGCGGCCGCACATATCTGCACTCTGGCCTCCGGCCATACCCGATTCATGGAAGGACGAGGTGGCGCCGATCATGGCCACCCTGGCCTTTTTTGTTTCAAGATAACACGGTCTGGACGCATCTCCCAGATCCTTTCCCGTTCCGGCAAAGATCATATCCCGTTCCCTTAAATGCCCGATGGTGGCCAGAACGCCGCCATGGCTGTAATCGTGGGAATGGTTGTTGGCCGTATTGTAAAGGTTAAATCCAAAGGACTTCATATCGTCCAGGGTTCTGGGATCTGCCATGGCCCAGGTGCCGCCGGAAAAGGCGGCCGGATACCCTTCATGGTCATGGAAGGTCATTTCCAGATTGGAAAATTTCACATCGTGCTGCATGATGCAGTCCCGGACGGCCTCAAATCCCTCGTACCCGTCTTCTGGGAACCGGCGCGTGATAAACGCGTCGCCAGTGGCAATAAAACTTGTTTTCTTCATAAGATCCATATCCTCTTTTCCGGCTATTTTTCCGTACTGATGCCTGTGATGGAATCAAATTCCCCGTCGATCCCCGCTGCCATCATCAGCACCAAAAATGCCTGCTGGATGGCCTTATAGGCTCCGGTAATGGGGAATTTTTCATGGATGCTGTGGTTCATGATATTTTTGGAATTTTCATCCGGCGCATAGGCGCGGCCCATACAAAGCGCCGGAAGGCCCTTGGCAACGGCCACGTTGGCGTTGGTGCAGCCGCCTCTGTGGATCACTGGCTCCACGCCCAGATGGCTCAGTCCCAGATACGCGGTCTCCACCAGAGGAGCGTGCGGATCCTGGGTTCCTCCGGGAACGTTTCCGATGAGCTTTTTATCCCATGTGATCGTATCCTGGCCCCATTTCGCAGTCTCCTCCTGACAGGCCTCTTCAATGGCGTTGAAAATATTGGTCCTCAATTTTGCCAGCTCCTCCTGGGAATTGGACCGGAAGTTGAATTTGATCGTGGCCTTTGGCGCGATCGCATGGACACCCGCATCGTTTCCGCCATGGAAATTGGACACGCAGAAGCTGGTCTTGGGATCTGACGGTACCACAAAATCAGCGATCTTCGCCACGGCTCTTGCCGCCGCATGGACCGGCTGGGCCATCTTTCCGAAGCAGCCAAAGGCATGGCCGCCAATTCCGTAGAAATTCACCTCGTACGTCTCGCCGCCGGTGGCCTCGAACACCAGGAGGCTCATATCGTTGTTGTCCAGGCTCAGGGAAATGTCGATGTCGTCGTTATCTGCCAGGAAATCCTTCATTCCGCCAAGGCCGCCCATGCCCTCTTCTCTTGTGGTTCCCACAAACACGATATCCCCGGCTGTCTGGATCCCCGTTTTATTGAGGGTCCGGATCAGGCACAGAAGCATGGCCAGGGCCCTTGTATCATCGCCAATGCCAGGTGCATACAGGAAGCCGTCCTTTTCCTCCACGCCTTTCACAGTTCCAAAGGGGAATACAGTGTCCATATGGCCCTCGATCAGCACCTTCGGCCCCTTTCCCGTTCCGCGGCGGATGCCGATCACATTCCCGCCCCGGTCTGTGTGAACATCCTCCAGCCCCAGCGCCCTGAATTTCTCGGCAAATACCTTGGCGCGGTTTTCCTCATGGCCAGTGGGAGCCTCGATGAGCACCAGCTCCTTCTGTTCCTCAATGGCCTCCGGCTGGTCGGCCTCGATGAAAGCCAGCGCTTCCTTCACACTGGCAAGTCCCAGCATCTTTTCAAACTGGGATCTGGTATGATCTGATACCTGATACATGATGTAACCCCTCCTGATACACTACATTTTTATTTGAAATTTTCCCATAAATGGCATGATACAAAATGACCTTTTGAGATTTCCACCAACTGCGGACAGGATTTATGGCACTGGTCGCATACATAATTGCATCGTTTCGCAAACCGACACTCATCCGGAGGATCAATTGGCGAGCTGATCTCTCCCCGAAGAAGAATTCTTTCAGGCCTTTCTATTCCCACTTCCGGAATCGGAATCGCAGAAAGCAGCGCTCTTGTGTACGGATGGACCGGATGATCGAACAATTCTTCTGTCGGAGCTTTTTCAATCAGTTGCCCCAGATACATTACAGCAATCTCATCCGCAAAATGGTTTACCACGGAAAGATCATGAGTAATGAAAATGAATGTGAGCCCCATTTGTTCCTTTAATTCCTGCAGCAGATTTAAAATCTGTGCCTGGATGGAAACGTCCAGGGCAGATACCGGTTCGTCGCACACAATAAATTTGGGTTCCATAGCAAGCGCACGTGCAATCCCGATACGCTGTCTTCGTCCGCCGTCCAGCTCGTGAGGATATGCATTTACAAGTCTCTCCGCCAATCCAACGGTAGCCATCAGCTCGCGTACTCTGGCATCAATGGCTTTTTTATCCTTCAGTATCTTATTTTCAATAATTGGCTCTGCAATAGTCTGGCTTACGGTTTTCTTAGGATCCAGGGAAGAAAACGGATCCTGGAAGATGATCTGCATATCCCGACGCATCTGCCGCATCCTGCTTCCGCTTAACGCTGTAATATCCTGACCGTTAAAAATCACTTGGCCATCTGTTGGTTCCAGAAGTCGTAAAATCGCACGGCCAGTCGTTGACTTACCGCATCCAGATTCCCCAACAATTCCCAGCGTTTTTCCCTTTTCAATGGTAAAGCTTACATCGTCCACCGCATGGAGGGTTCCACGGGCTGTTTTAAAATATTTTTTCAGATGCTTTACTTCCAGTATATTTTCAGCCATTCTTTTTCCCCCTCTCAATATGGAAGTCCGGGTTCTCGTATGCCAGACATGCCGCTTTATGAGTTCCTCCGAAAGACACCAGCTCTGGTCTTCTTTCCCTGCACGCATCTGTCGCATAATTGCATCTCGGTGCAAAGGCACAGCCCTTAGGCAGGTTTGTGGGATCTGGCATCAGACCGCGGATCGGTTCCAGCTTGCTCCTCCTGTTTTTAATATTAGGAAGAGAGTTGAATAATCCCTCTGTATACGGATGTAATGTATGATTGAAAACCTCATCCAGATTTCCCTCTTCAATGATCTTGCCAGCATACATAACCGCTACCCGGTCACACGTCTCTGCCACGATTCCCAGGTCATGGGTGATCATAATCATGGACGTGTCCTTTTTCTGCTTTAATTCCCGCATGAGATGAAGAATCTG
Source organism: uncultured bacterium (assembly GCA_905215775.1). Classification (GTDB taxonomy): domain Bacteria; phylum Bacillota; class Clostridia; order Lachnospirales; family Lachnospiraceae; genus Alitiscatomonas. The sequence goes on along the minus strand of CAJMRM010000012.1, from coordinate 32,536 downwards.
GGCCTGGATCGTCACATCCAGTGCAGTTGTTGGCTCATCTGCAATTAAGAGCTGCGGGCTGCATGCCAGGGCAATGGCAATGATCACCCTCTGCTTCATGCCTCCAGAGAACTGATGCGGATACTCAATGGCTCTCTCTCTCGGTATTCCAACCAGTTCTAACATATCTTCTGCCTTTTTCCATGCATCATTTTTATTAAGATGTTCATGGCGTTCCAGGCTTTCTGCGATCTGCTGTCCCACAGTAAATACCGGGTTCAGAGAGGTCATCGGATCCTGGAAAATCATGGATACCAGACCTCCCCGGATGCGCTCCAGCTCGGTGATGGACATTCCCATCACGTCCTGGCCGCATACCTCCAGCTTATCACATTCCAGGACTCCGGGAGGCGAGTCTACTAACCGCATAATGGACAATGCAGTCGTAGTTTTTCCTGCGCCAGTCTCACCTACCAGTCCCAAAGTCTCTCCTTTTTTTATGTGAAGGCTTATATTATTCACTGCTTCCTCAGTTTCTTCTTCCATTACAAATTTTACACTAAGATTCTCAACCTCAAGGACCATATCTTTCTGTTCTTCCATTCTGCCGTCCTCCTATTTCTTAAGTTTCGGATCCAGAGAGTCCCTAAGCCCGTCTCCCATCATATTCAGCGCCAGTACAGTGATCATAATGGCAAGACCCGGAAACAGCGTCATGTAGGAATAGTCACGGATATATTTTCTTCCTCCTGAAAGCAGAGCTCCCCATTCTGGAGCCGGTGCCGGAACACCCAGACCCAGAAAGCTCAGGCTGGAGGCGGAAATGATAGCGGATGCCACGCGGAGTGTCGCCTGAACAATGATCGGAGACAGGCAGTTGGGAAGGATGTGTTTAAAAATAATCCTTCGATTTGATAATCCAATAGCCTTCGATGCTTCCACATACTCCTGGTTTCTTACAGTCAGCACGGCTGCTCTTGTGATCCTGACAAACTGCGGCACACTTGTAATACCAACTGCAAGCATTAAATTCCAGATACTCTGTCCTAAAACAGATACAATAACGATAGCCATCAGCATATTCGGCACAGCTCCCAGAATATCTGTGCTTCGCATAATTACTTCTTCCAGCGTTCCTCCGTAAAAGCCGGCAATAGCTCCCAAAGTTACGCCAATTACCAGACCGATGGTAACAGCCACAAGTCCCACAGAACATGAAAACCTTGTTCCATAAAGTACACGGAAAAAGATATCCCGTCCCAGCTCATCCGTTCCAAACCAATGCTTTGCGCTAGGCCACTGAAGACGCTCCGCAACATTCTGCCCTACTACCTGGGTATCATAATCCAGAAAAACATCTGCAAACAGCGCAATAAATACAATGATCAAAACAATGGCCGATCCAATCATAGCGCCTTTATTTCTTCTAAACTGATGCCATACCTCTCCCATCTGGCTGCGTGCCTTTCTGGGAGCATTTGCCTCAACGGTTTTAGCCATGTCTCTTTTTCCCCCTTTTTGCCACATACTGTGCTTTGATCCGCGGATCTACAACTGCATAAAGCAGGTCAACGAGAAGCAGGATAATACTAAGGAGAATTGTTGTCATAATGATGCTGCCTGTAACCAGTGGAGTATCCCGCATATTCAGGGAATCCACGATCAGACGTCCGACTCCCGGCCATGCAAATACAGTTTCTGTAAGAACGCTTCCGCCCAATACACCAGCCAGCTGGGTTCCAATGATGGTGATAATCGGAATCAATGCATTTCTCAAGGCATGGGATGTAATTACAATTTTTTCCGGAATCCCCTTCGCTCTTGCTGTTCTTAAATACTCCTGTTTTAACACATCCAGCATTGAGGAACGGGTCGTTCTAGTCAGCGTAGCCATAAGTCCGGTTCCTATGGTAATTGCCGGAAGTACGATGGACGACAGGGTCTGATCGCCGCCAGACGGGAGCCAGCCCAGGTTTAGAGAGAAGACAATGATAAGGAGCAGCCCCAGCCAGAAGTTTGGCATGGAAAGGCCGATCATAGCCACGATCATACTGATATTATCCTGGACCGTCCCTTGTCTGGTTGCTGAATAAATTCCCAATGGTACCGACAACAGGATTGAAACCAGAATCGATGCAAATGAAAGCTTGATCGTTGCCGGGAGCTTTTCCATGTATGTATCGAATACGTCTGTCTTTGATACATAGGAAACTCCCATATCTCCATGAAGCATACCGCCCATATATTTCACATACCGTACAATGACCGGCTGATCCAGACCCAGATCATGACGGATCGCCTCCAGGTCCTCTGCAGTCGCTCCCTCTGGAGCCAGGATATCTACCGCGTCGCCAGGAGCCAGATCCATGATAAAAAATACAAGGAATGAAACTCCAATGATAACGGGAATCATTAATAAAAGTCTTTTGATTATGTATCGGTGCATACATCATCCTCCTGTTCTGGAAAATGCTTTTTAAAAAGAAGCGGCTCTTTAAAGAGCCGCTTCTTTCCGAAAAATGTACATATTATATCCGGAAATTATTCGGCTGGAACGAAAATGTTGGAGAAATCATGGTGGCTGGTCGGGTAGATATCGATTCCGCCAGTTCCTTTTTTAACGCCGATGAATCCGTCTGCATAATAGATCGGAATATATGGAACGTGTTCGTAAACATTTTCCTGAATCTGCTTATAATAATCCAGTCTCTTTGCTTCATCCTCTTCTGCAACTGCTTTATCTAATAAGTCCATAACCTCCGGGCTGTCATAATGGGCCTTATTTACTGCAGAGCCAGGCTGTAAGATACGTCTTGCATCGTCGCCGAAGATATTGAATCCCATACCATAGAGACAGGACTGGTGCTCACCGTTGGTAGTCGTGGTACTGATTCCAGCAGAATCCAGTTCAACAATGTTTATAGTCAGGCCAATTTCTTTACACTGGCTCTGGATCATCTCAGCAATCGTTTTACGGTCTGCTCCAACAGAAATATCCAGGGTAGCATTTCCGTTGGGGAATGCTTTTGCAAGATACTCTTTTGCCTTATCCAGATCTCTTGTATATCCGCCGCAGTCATAGAATCCAAATTCATCCCATCCCCAGAAGGATGTAGCCTTTTCTCCACGGCCTTCCGCTGCAACAGCGATGATGGAATCAATATCAATGGCATGGGCAACTGCTTTACGTAAATTTTCGTCTTTGGCAGGGTCTTTCTGGGTATTGAAAGCCATATATGTCAGAGATCCACCTTTGTAAGAAATCAGATCCAGAGCCGGATCCTCTTCAATTCTTCCAAGCTCAATGGCAGCCGGTGTCTGACAGATATCGATTTCTCCATTCTGGAGTGCGATCAGACGAGCCGAATCCTCAGGAATATAACGGAAGGTAAAGCTCTTGGCATTGGGAGCTCCTCTCCAGCTGTCTTCAAATGCTACAAGCTTTGTATAGTTTCCAAACTCATAAGAATCAACCATCCATGGACCAGTTCCTACGGCCGGCCCTTTCTCCGGATCGTCCGTAACTGCCTTTTCGTTCATAATGCTGGCAGTTGGAAGAGTCATCATGTACGGCCAGTCCAGGTTCGGATCTACCAGTGTCATTTTTACAGTCAGATCGTCTACCGCTTCCACGCTCTCTACCTTTAAGAACAAACCATTACAGGAAGTAGTCCCCTCCATACGCTTAAATGTGAACACAAAGTCTGAAGCCTTTAATGTCTCTCCGTTATGGAATTTTACACCATCCCGAAGTTTGAAAATATAGGTTTTTCCGCCATCCTCGGTAGACCATTCCTCTGCCAGAGAAGGCTCCAGTTCTTTTGTAGTATTGTTAAAATGAACAGGGGTATCATATACCATACGGTACATATAGTTATGCTGGGTGTTGCTGGCGTCCATAGCATCCACGGTTGTATGTTTGGACTGCATTCCGATCACGATATCCTCTTTTAACGCCATTCCTTCTGCCGGTTTCTCAGCATTAATCTCACCTGACGCCGCCGATGCTCCCCCGCCATTTCCTTCCGCCGCAGTTCCTGAAGCAGCACTCCCAGCTTCCGCCGGAGCATTCTTGTTTCCACCACATCCAGTCAGGCTTCCAGCCATAACTGCCATCGCCATCAATGCTGCAATTACACGGTATTTCTTTTTCTTCATACTTTTCACGAGCCTCCTTTTTCACATCCCTGGCCGCCCGTGCACTCCCATATCCTCTAAAAGCATAAAAAAACGCCTTCAAAAGAAAGGGGAGTTTACACACCCCGGCCATTTTACTGGTACGACCTTTTAAAAGCGCTTTTTAATAATCTTATTATAATTTTGAATGCTTCGTTTGTCCAATAATTCTTGAGAATACAATCCATTCTTAATGGGAATGTTTTCTGATTTTTAAAAGTTTACCCGTTATTTTTTTATCATATCAAAATAATCAATGGTAAACTCAATAAATTCCTCGATATTTTCCGTTAATTTCACATCTTTTTGCCGTATTAAATATAAAGACCGGGTAAATTCCGCAATATCTAATGGTTTTAAGCATATACTGGAGCCATCATCCTCTTCCTCAAGTTTTCTTCTCCAGGAATACTCTGGCCATATAGCTACTCCCAGTCCCTCCTCCACCATTCGTTTCAATATATAATGATTGTCACACTCGTAAGAAATTCTTGGTATAAATCCACGTTCTTTAAACTTTTTATCCGAAACAGCCCGGATACTCCCTCCTTTTTTTAATACAACAAAATCCACATCTGTCAGATCTCCTAAAGAGATACGCTCCTTCTCTGCCAGTTCTGTCCCCTTTTTACATGCAAAAAGCAATCTTTCATCCATGAGTTTAACAGCATTACTGAAAAATACCTCCGGAAGCGTACTGCGGATACAGATGTCCCAGTTGATCGCCTCCCTCCGGTCCAGAAGAGTGAAAAAAACGTCCGGATGAGTCTCTCTGTATTTTTTTATAAGGGACGGCATCATAAAGGAGGCCGACAATACATTGATCCGTATCTGCTTCCTGGCTCTCCGGTTCTGGATCTCTGCCGGGATTTCGTCCAACTCAGCCAGCACTGGCAGGATCCTGGCCTGAAACCGTCGCCCCTCATGAGTCAGCTCACAATATTTTCCATTTCTCCGCATCAGCTCCACCTGCAGCTCCTTTTCCAGAGCCTTCACCGCCTTGCTGATGGACGGCTGGGTCACGTGGAGGTCCTGAGCCGCCATGGAAATATTCTCATAGGCTGCCGCTCTCGCAAAATATCTCAGCTGGTAAAGCTCCATACCCTGCCCCTCTCTTTCTCAAAGGCCAGAGGCGGAAGCTCACCTCCTCCCCTGGCCCGTCTTGCCTTTCTAATTTTTATAAAAATCCGGAATCTGTTTCTCGTGATACTCCTTGATCTCCCTCTGGAAATTCGGATCCGATAGGATATCATAAGCGGTCATGGCCAGCCCCTTCGCTCCCTTCAGACATACCTCATTGGCCTCCGGCGTACCGGATGCCTCCGCATACTCCACCGTATGGGCCTGGATCGTCTTATCATCGGTGATGGAAAGATAATCATGGATCGCCGGAATTTTAATCGAAACATTTCCAATGTCCGAAGAACCGTACTGTTTTTTCGGATCCGGCCAGGTCATTTCGATCCCCAGCTCATGCATATTATCCTTAAATGCCTGACACATGGGCCGGCTGGGATACCGTTCAGCAGAAATATCGTCCCAGGCCACCTGTCCTTTGGCTCCTGTCAGCTTTTCCGCGTTGGCCACACACGTTTTGATCAGGTCGATCAGAACCTCGATCCTCTTCATGGTATCCGCCCGGAGGCAGAACGCGCAGCCCGCGCTGGCCGGGATGATGTTGGCCGCCGCACCGCCGTTGGTTACGATCCCATTGATATTGTCCTGGGGATCAAACGTGGGACGCATCATATCGATCTGGTTAAATACGCTGATCACAGCACTCAGCGCATTGATCCCATTCTGAGGAGCAGAAGAATGGGCCCCCTTTCCCGTAAAGTCCACGCGTACTGTACATGCCGCACGGCCTCCCCGGCCCACCAGGTTGGAGCGGCCGCCCGAGGGATGCATCATCAAAGCATAGTCCACATCGTCAAACGCTCCATTGGCCAGAAGCTTTACCTTTCCGGCTCCGCCCTCTTCCGCCGGCGTACCGATGATGGAGATCCGGCCCGGCAGCTCCTTCATCAGGGGAGCCAGTCCCAGAAATGCGCCTGTGGAGCAGGTAGCGATCAGGTTGTGTCCGCACCCGTGGCCGATTCCGTTTAAGGCGTCATACTCTGCCAGGAACGCCACCGTGGGTCCCTCCCCGTTCCCGCATAGATCCGCACGGAAGGATGTTTCCAGGCCTCCATAGCCTCTCTGCACCGTAAAGCCATGCTTTTCCAGAGTATCGCTGATAAAGCCCATGGCCTTAAACTCCTGGAAGCCCAGCTCCGGGTTGTCATGGATCTTCTTTGACAGGGCAAGCAGGTCCTCCCGGGCCGCATCGACAGTTTCCACGATCTTCTGTTTTGCTTTGTCCATATGGTTTTGCCTCCTAACTTCTCCTAAATATGTACATATACTATCATACATCGTTGATATTTTTCAATAAAATCTCACATTTTTTTCACTTACACAAATTATATTTTTGTTTTATATGATCCAGCATATTTTCCATGATAAATCGTTGGAAACTCCCATGAATACACGCAATTATTTATATTATATATTATTTTGGCAAACATTAATTGTTTACCCATTGAAATCGCTCAAAAATGCTTGCCGGAGCTGGCCGACATTTCTGCTGCATAAAAAAAGCCCCGGAGTCCCATCTCCAGAGCTTTTTTTATATGTATCAAAATAGGTTCCGCTTTATTCGCCTTCCTCAAACAGCGCCCTTGCCTTCTCCATCCGCTCCGCCACGGGAACGTGGAAGGGGCATCGTGTTTCGCAGCCGCGGCAGCCGGTACAGGCAGAAGCCGTCCGCTCCAGCGCCTCATAATGGGCGCGGACCGACGCCGGGACCTCCGGCTGCATGGAGGCCAGATCATAGAGCTTATTGACCATGGCAATGTCGATGCCGGCGGGACAAGGCCGGCAGTGGCCGCAGTAGGTACACTGGCCGTCGTAGGCGTGGCGGGGCGCAGAAGCCAGAACACTGGCATAATCCCGTTCCTCCTCTGTGGCCGTCTCATAGGAAACGGCCTCGTCCACATGCTCCGGCGTATCGTACCCTGCCAGGACGGAGGCAACTGCCGGTCTTGTGAGGGCGTAATGGATACACTGGATCGGGGTCAGCGCCACTCCGAAAGGCGAGCGCTTCGCGTCGAACAGCCGCCCTCCCGCAAATCCCTTCATGACCGTCAGGCCCACGTCGTTCTTTTCGCAGAGACGGTAAAGTTCCGCGCGTTCCTTATCAATGCCGCCCAAAGCCGTATCATATTCTTCGGCAAAATATGTATTCATGTCCTCGGATGCGGGAAGCAGGTCGAAGGCCGGGTTGATGCTGAACAGCATCATTTCCACGATCCCCAGCTCCACCGCCTTTTTTGCCACTCTGGGGTTGTGGGTGCTGAGGCCGATGTGGCGGATGACGCCCCTTTCCTTCAATTCCCTGGCGTATGCATAGAACGGTCCGTTTACGATGGAATCCAGCTCGTCCTCCCGGTCCACATAGTGGATCATGCCCAGGTCGATATAGTCTGTCTCCAGCCGCTCCAGAAGGTCCGCGAAGGCCTCCTTCACCTTCTCCATGTCCCGGGTACGCACGTACTGACCGTTCTGCCAGGTGGAACCCAGATGGCCCTGGATGAACCAGCGCTCCCTCTTTCCCCGGATGGCTGCCCCTATGTTGCTGCGCACCTTGGGCTCCGGCATCCAGCAGTCCAGGATATTGATCCCGTGTTCTTCGCACCGGTCGATGACCGCCCGGCACTCCTCTGTATTATGACGCTCCAGCCATTCCGCTCCCAGTCCGATCTCACTGACCATCAGCTCCGTCTTTCCAAGTCTTCTGTAACGCATACGACGCCTCCCTTAAAATATAGAATCCCTTATTCCTTCCATTCCAGCCGGTGCAGGTGTCCCTCCATGGTCATCCTCTCAAATCCGTTCTGCCGCAGCGCCTCATAAAGGAGGACAGCCACAGAGTTGGACAGGTTCAGAGACCGGATATCTCCCCACATGGGGATCCGGACACAGGTTTTCTGATACTCCACCAGAATCTCCTCCGGAATGCCGCGGCTTTCCGGCCCGAACATCAGATAGCAGTCCGGCTCATACTGCACGTCCGTATAAACTGCCGGAGCCTTGGTGGTTGCCATATAGAGCTTTGCGCCGGGGTTTCTCTTTAAAAAATCCCCAAAGTCGCTGTACACCGTCACATCCAGCTTGTCCCAGTAATCCAGCCCGGCCCGCACCAAATGCTTTTCACTCAGCTTAAAGCCCAGGGGCTCAATGAGATGGAGCCTGGTGTTGGTCGCTGCGCAGGTCCTTCCGATATTTCCCGTATTGGCCGGCATTTCCGGCTCATATAATACAATATTCATTCTACTTTTCCTCCAGGCCGGACACAAACCGGCCGATGCGCTCCAGAGCGCGCTTAAGATCCTGGAGCGAATATGCGTAGGAGATCCTCAGGTATCCCTCTCCGCAGGCTCCAAAGGCCGTTCCAGGCACCACGGCAACCTTCTCCTGCTCCAGAAGCCGCAGGGCAAATGCATCGGAGGTCATGCCGAACTTCTTGATGCTGGGGAACACATAAAAGGCCCCCTGGGGCTCGTAGCAGTCAAAGCCCATCTCTCTCAGGGCCTTGACCAGGAACCTCCGTCTCTGGTCATACGCCTCCCGCATCTCCTCCACATCCCGGTCTCCGTTTCTCAAGGCCTCCACCGCCGCATACTGGCTGGTGGTGGGCGCACACATGATGGCATACTGGTGGATCTTCAGCATTTGGCTTAAGATCCTCTCCGGCGCACAGGCATAGCCCAGACGCCAGCCGGTCATGGCATAGGATTTGGAAAACCCATTGATCAGCACCGTCCGCTCCTTCATTCCGGGAAGCGCTGCAATGGTGCAGTGGCGGCCCTGGTAAGTCAGCTCCGAATAGATCTCATCCGAGAGAACGAACAGATCTCTTTCCAGGACCACGCCGGCAATCGCCCTCAGATCCTCTTCTTCCATAATGGAGCCGGTGGGATTGTTGGGGAAGGGGAGCACCAGAATCTTCGTTTTCGGCGTGAGCTTTTCCAGTACCTTTTCCTTTGTAAGGCGGAATCGGTCCTTTTCCTCCAGCTCTATGGGCACCGGCACGCCTCCGGCCAGAATGGTGCACGGCACATAGGAAACGTAGCTTGGCTGGGGGATCAGCACCTCGTCCCCCGGATCCAGCATGGCCCGGAGCGCGATGTCAATGGCCTCGCTTCCTCCCACCGTGACCATGATCTCCCTGTCCGGATCATAGGCCGCGTCAAACCGGCGCTTCAGATACCGGCTGATCTCAAGCTTCAGCTCCTTCAGTCCTGCATTGGACGTATAAAAGGTCCGGCCCTTTTCCAGGGAATAGATCCCCTCGTCCCGGATATGCCAGGGCGTATCAAAATCCGGCTCGCCCACTCCCAGGGAAATGGCGTCCTTCATCTCGCTTACAATGTCAAAAAATTTACGGATCCCCGACGGGGGGATAGCTGTGATGGTTTCTGATAACGGGTTTCTCACGGGGTAATCATCATCCTTTCATCTTCGGGTCTTTCACACATGACCGTTCCATGGTCCTTGTATTTTTTCAGGATGAAGTGGGTGGCTGTGCTTAAAACAGAATTCATGGTGGACAGCTTCTCCGAAACGAACTGGGCGATCTGGCGCATGGTCTTTCCTTCCACGATCACCGTAAAATCATAGGCGCCGGACATGAGATAAACAGAATTTACCTCGCTGTACTGGTAGATCCGCTCCGCGATCTTTTCAAATCCCATATTTCTCTGGGGCGTCACCTTCACCTCGATGAGGGCCGTCACCAGTTCCTCCCCGGTCTTATCCCAGTTGATCATGGTATGATAGCCGCAGATGATATTTTCCTTCTCCATATCGGCGATCTCATTGGCCACTGCGATCTCGTTCTCTCCCAGAAGGGCCGCCAGGTCAGCCAGATCGATCCGGCTGTTTTTTTCCATAATAGTCAGAATCTTTTCACGCATAATGCGCCTCCTTATGTCCTCAAGCTTCCCCGTACCCGATCCATCACATAGCTCCCGGAGGCGTTCCCCGCATCCTGCTCCTCCGGTCCATTTTTTATCCCAGCTTCCATACCTCGTCCGGCTGGGGCCGCCCCAGAAATCCGGTGCTGCCAAGACCCGTCATTTTCCTGGCGATCCCCCGCTCCACCTTTCCAATGACCGCGGCCTCGATCCCCATGTCCCTGAGCCGCTCCGCCAGATCCCAGCCATGGTCTGAGACCATCAGCACGCACTGGCCCGACCGGAGACGGTAAGGGTTTAAGTCAAACAGCTCGCATACCTCTATGATCTCCTGGCTCACCGGGATCTTCAGAAGGGAGAATGAGATTCCCTGCTCATAAGCCCCCGATATATTCCAGAGGGCGGCCAGAATGCCGCCCTCCTCCACATATTCCCATTCAGTTACGCCAGGATCCTCAAAAAATTCCCGGGGCAGATCCAGAGTTCTCTCCGCCGCCGTTTTCAGACGGTCCAGAAATCCGCTATGGAATCTGTCCTCCAGAGCTTCCCTTTTCTTTTCCATGGCAGCCAGGGCGCCCGCTTTTCCGATGCATCCGGCTGCCACCAGATCCTGTCCCGGCACAAAACGCCCCCTGCCATGGGGTTCCCGCTCGATCCTTCTCATATTCCGATTCTCCTATGCTCCAGGGCCGGCTGTGTTCCCTGGCCCCGGCTCACCGCCGTTTCCTGCTCCGGGACCGCCGGGACCCACATTTCCCCCGGGACTGCTGTTTCCCGCCGGATCCCCGGGCATTCCCGGGCCAGGCGTATAGCCCGGACCAGCCGGTCCCTCTGCCGGAGGCGTATTTTCCTCCGCCGGAGCTTCCGTTGCTGCCGGAGGCGTGGTTTCCGCAGGCGCTTCCGGAGTCCCGTCAGACGGAGCCGCCGGATCTGCTCCAGGTACCGCCGCACCCGGATCCGTTACCGCCGGAGCCGCCGGTCCCACCCGGTAAATGGGTCTGGAGGCGTTGTACGTATCCTTATTTAAAAGGGTCCGCTCCTTCAGCTCTCCGTCCACATATACGCACTTATAAAGCTCTGACTTAAGACCCGTATGGCCGGAGTCCACCTTCACCCTGGCTCCCGGAGCCAGGGAATTGTCCACCTGCTCGATGGGCGCGCCGGCTCCCATGACCTGGAGCGTCACAGACTCAAATTTCAGCGTCCGGTTGGCCGGTCTCGTTTCTTTTCCATAAATGGTAAAGGTCAGCGTCTTTCCGGAGGTGACTCCCTCCACATAAATAGGCGTATCATACGGATTCCGGATCTTGATATCCTTATACGTTCCGGCAATAGCCGCATCCATGGACGGCTTCACGTATCCCACGGTCATGGAATGGTTCTGCCTCTGGACGATCTCCAGCTCCGCCAGCAGCGAAGCGTTATAAAGGGTCGTGGAGATCTGGCACACGCCGCCGCCGATGCTGTCCACTGAACGGCCGTTTTCGTAAGCCGTAGCCGCCCGGTAGCCGTTGGCAACGGTAAAGGGCTGCATGCATTCATACCCCGACAGCACCTCTCCCGGCATCAGGACCCGGCCGTTGATCTTGGCCGCCCCCACCTGGAGATTGGTGGAACGGGAAGCACCGCTGGTCTTAAAGCTGGTGGAAAAGGTCCCCAGCACGTCCTTGATGGAGGCCAGCTCCTCTGTGGTGATCTCCGGCTGCTTTTCTGTTACCACCGCCGCCGCAGAGACCGTTCCGGAGGCGCCGTCCGCCTGGCTGAAGGCCGCGCCGATGGCAGCCCCGGTGGCCTCCGGGTCCACGGCAGTCCCTACCACCGACGGTGTGAGCACAAATTCACCGTTGGCCCTGGTAATGGAGGCGTCAGAGGCCTCCCGGACCGCATCCCTGCATTCCGCATCCACAAACGCGGCGATCCTCTCCGGATCCGCCGAAAATTCCAGCTCCAGATCCACCGGCTCTGTTTCCAGGTCCTTTTTCTTCATATATCTGTGGATCAGGTTCCCTTTGATCTCCGCATCCTTTAAGGCCTGCCTTACCCGATCCTCGTTTTTCCAGGCGATCCCCAGGTCAGCGGAATCCGCCGGGAACGACATGTCCCCGATGGTCAGCGTGATCTCCCGGGCCAGCTTCTCCTCTGCCCGGTTCTGTATCTGCTCCTCCGCCTCGGCCTCGGTCAGTCCCTCCAGGCTCTCGCCGTCCACAGAGATCCCCGCCGGCATAGGCTCCGCTGCCCGGGAGGAAAATGGCGTCATAAAAACCAGACCGGCTGCCATTACCGCAGCCGTGCCTGTACTCCACACATATTTTCTCATATCCCTCTCCTTTTACAGCATGGACATTAAGGAGCCCAGGATCATGGGGATCACCATGGCCGCAACCACCAGGACCACGACGATGGTGGAGATGACCTTCTTTGTTTTTTTATTATTCATATTTATCATGACTTTCACCTCTTTTATTTCATTTTATCTTTATTCCGGTTTCTTATCCCTGCCCCTCTCATTTTCCGGAATCCTTCCATGGGTAAAGATGATTCGGTCGGTCATTCTGGAGATCTCGTTTCCCGACATGGAATCCATGGAGACAGTTAGGTCTATTTTATGATATTTTAGCAGATCATGCAAGTGTTGTTTTTGTCTCTGGGTGGCCTGCCTTTCCTTTTTTGCCTTGTACTGGAGGACCTTGGGCGTAAAAGCGTCCTCATTGCCGGACAGATACTGCCGCTTCATGGCCTGGTACAGCTCATGAGCCGCCATGGCGTCCGAAAGAGCCCGGTGGGCCGTGTCCTGGGCTGCGTGGAAATAGGCGCAGGCCGCCGCCAGGTTCTTTTTCTCCTCCGGCGGCATGAATTTCCGGCAGAGCTTTAAGGTGTCGATGCCCTTCCGCTCAAACCGCAGCTTCCCGTTGACCGCCGCCTGGACCAGGAAGCCATAGTCGAACATGATCTGATGGCCCAGGACCGGAAGCTCTCCGCAGAAGGCGATGACCTCTCCGATCACCTCCTGGATCATGGGCGCGTCCTTTACCATATGGTCGTCGATCCCGGTCAGCTCCGTGATGTGCACCGGTATGGGTCGCCCCGGGTTCACCATGGTATGGTACGTCTCCGTTACCGCTCCGTTTTCCACCTTTACCATACCGATCTCCGTGATCTTTTCCCGTTTTGCCCCGATCCCTGTGGTCTCCAGATCGATGGCCACATAGGAATCCGCCGGGCCGTCCCCGGGCCGGATCACCTTTTCCCGGACCGCTCCGTCTGCGGTCTTCCCCGTATCCGTCTTCCGTTCCTCCATCATTCCTTCATCCCTCCCGCCGATGGACACAGTTCTCTGAGGAAGCACTGGCTGCATTTGGGATTTCTGGCCGTGCAGATGGTACGTCCCAGGGTGATGATATGGATGTTCCACAGGATCCAGTGGTCCTTGGGAAGCACCTCCATCAGCTCATATTCTGCCTTCTCCGGATCGTCGGCCTTTGTAAGCCCCAGCTTTTTTGAGATCCGCTTCACATGGGTGTCCACCACGATGCTGGGATCGCCGTACACATTGCCCCGGATCACATTGGCCGTCTTTCTCCCCACTCCCGCCAGGGCCGTCAGCTCCGAAAGCTCCCTGGGAACGGCGCCCCCGTGCTTTTCCACCAGATCCTTACAGCAGGAGATGATATTTTTTGCCTTCATATGGTAAAAGCCCGTGGAATGGATATCCTGCTCCAGCTCTGAAAGCTCTGCCGCCGCAAAGTCCTCCAGGCTCCTGTATTTTTTAAACAGCTCCTTGGTGACCAGATTGACCCGGGCGTCGGTACACTGGGCGCTTAGGATCACGGCAATCAGAAGCTGCCATGGCGTTTCATGATCCAGGTAGCAGCGGTACTCGGTGCCATACTCCGCGTCCAGCCGCGCCAGGATGGCGTCCACCCGCTCTGCTCTGGCTTTCTTCGATTCCTTCATACGTTCCTCTTTCTGTATCTGCGCATATTTTTTCATATCTGAACCGCAGGACCCGGGCATTTTTCCATAGGGGATCCCGCTCCTTATAATCGAACAGGAGAAAGCTCCCGTCCTCCATGGCCTCTAAGTGGGCCATGTTCGCCATCTGGCGGCTGTCGTAGTCCTTATAGGCAGGAAGCCACCTTCTCTCCTGCTCCTCTGCCTGGAAAAACTCCCGGATCCTGTCCTTAAAGGGAGTCTGGTCCATGGCAAAGGACGGACGGCTCTTGATATTTTCCCTTAAATACAGATCCTCCATGAGCCGGTCCCGGAAGGCCGGAAGGCAGTCCGGAGGCTCCGGCTCCTCCCTTCCGGAAGCGGTTTCCCCGTTCCGGACCGATTCCCGTTTCTTTTCCTCCCGCTCCCTGATGAACCCGTAAAGAAGCTCATAGCGGGCCATGCGGCTGTGGCTTTGGCCACTGAAGCCATGGTCCTCGTAATATGCGGCCAGGTCCAGGAACATCTGCGACGGAGAAGCATACTCCTTCTCCAGAAGGCTTAAGGTACGGAAAAACTGGCCGCTGTTATAATAGACCTCCACCATTTCCTCCATGGCCTTTAGCCGGATCACATCCCCGTAGGAGAGCCAGCGGGTGGACAGCACCTCGTAGGGCGGCGTCATCCGGTAACGGAGGCCGTAGGCCCCGGCCTGGGATGCCATGTAAGAGCCCTTTAATACCTTTAAAAAGCCCAGCTGGAGCTGGTCCGGCTTCATACGGTACACCTGGTCAAAGGACCGGAAAAAGGAACCCAGGTCCTCCCAGGGCAGTCCGGCGATCAGATCCAGATGCTGATGGGTATTCCGGTATCCATGGACCCTGTCCACAGCGGCCTCAAGCTTCGTAAGGTCCATTTTTCTCCGGATCTCCCGGATGGTATCCGGATTGGTAGACTGGACGCCGATCTCCAGCTGGATGAGTCCAGGCCGCATCCGGCCGATCATTTCCAGCTCCTCCTCGTCGAACAGATCCGCCGACACCTCAAAATGGAAGTTGGTGACGCCGTTGTCATGGTCCAGGATATGTTTCCAGATGCCAAGGGTATGCTCCCTCCGGCAGTTAAAGGTCCGGTCCACGAACTTTACCTGGGGGACCTTCCTGTCCAGAAAGAAATCCAGCTCCTTTTTCACCAGGGAAAGACTCCTGAACCGCACCGACTTATCAATGGAGGACAGGCAGTAGCTGCAGGAAAAGGGACAGCCGCGGCTGCTCTCATAATAAACGATCCTGTTTTCAAATCCGGCCATGTCCTTATAATAAAAGGGGATCTCGTCCATGGAAAGGAGGCGCTGGGGGCCATTTTCACAGACGGCCCCGGCGCTGTCCCGGTAGGTGATCCACCGGATCTCTGCCAGACGCTCCAGGAGTCCGTCCCCCGTGTCCTCCGCCGCCAGGTACGCCTCCGCCACCTGGGAAAAGGTCAGCTCCCCTTCGCCGCGCATGATCCCCCGGATCTCCGGCTCCTGGGAAAGGATCTTCTCCCCGTCATAGGATACCTCCGGCCCGCCCAGCCAGATCTCCGTTTCCGGCAGGACCTGCTTCAGGTCCCTGGCCAGCTCATACACCTGGGAAATATTCCATATATAGCAGGAAAAGCCGACAAAATCCGGCTTTTTCCTGTAAATGTCCTGTAAGACCATGTCCATCTGATGGTTGATGGTATATTCGGCGATCTCAATCTCCGCCTCCGGAAGGCGCTCCTTTGCAAAGGCCCGCAGGCTGTATACGCCCGGATTGGAATGGATATATCTGGCGTTCACTGCCGCCAGTAAAAACCTTTTACACATAATACTCGATCTTTCTTCCCGTGGGGCTGTACTGGTAGTACCGGACCCCCGCCGCATTTAACATCCGCTTGGACGCCCGGGTGGCGGGAGTATCGGCGTATTTATCGCTTTCGTAGATGATGGTACGGATCCCGGCCTGGATAATGGCCTTGGCACATTCGTTGCAGGGGAACAGGGTCACGTACAGCTTGCTCCCCTCCAGGCTCCCGCCCCGGTAATTTAAAATGGCGTTCAGCTCGCTGTGGGTCACATATAAATATTTATCGTTGTAATCGTCCGGATCGCCCTTTCCCCATGGAAACTCATCGTCGGAGCAGCCCTTGGGAAAGCCGTTGTAGCCCATGGACAGGATCTTGTTGTCCTCGCTGACGATGCAGGCTCCCACCTGGGTGCTGGGATCCTTGGAACGCATGGCCGACAGCTTTGCAACGCCCATGAAATATTCGTCCCATGTAATATAGCCTCTTCTTTTTTCTGACATGACGCCCTCCATTTTTACTGGTGTGCCGCCTGCTCCTCCGACGGCCCGCCGCATTTCACAATATGATATCCCGCCGCCTTGCAGAGCCGGTTCATAATGGCCTGGCCCAGCCGGTCCTCGGAAAAGCTCTCGGAAAAAATACAGTCCACCTGGCGGCCGTCAAAATCCCGCAGCACTGCAAACAGGTTGTGGGCCACCGTTTCCTCCTGGCTCCGGCTTCCTATGACCTCCAGAATTCCCTGGGGATACAGCTCCCTGCTTTCTCTGGTGCAGATGATCCCCACCTTTTTTCCAGCCTCCATGGCCTTTGCCGCTTCCCGGTTAATATAGGCCACCACGTCCTCCATGGCTCCCTCCACCAGGACCATATCCGCTTTCGGAGCATAGTGCCGGTATTTCATCCCCGGAGCCTTGGGCTTCATATCGCCCTTCACCGGCCCCAGGATCACCGGATCCACCTCCACCTGACCCAGGGTCTCCCGGAGCATCTCCAGGGTGACGGCTCCCGGCCGCAGGAGCGTGGGAACCGGGCCGGACACGTCCACAATGGTGGACTCCACGCCGATGCCCACCTGGCCGCCGTCCAGGATCATCTCGATCTTTCCGTCCATATCCTCGATCACATGCTCCGCCCGGGTGGGACTCGGCCGTCCGGAGGTATTTGCGCTGGGGGCCGCCACCGGGATACCGGCCAGCCTGATGAGCCGGCTTGCCACCGGATCCGACGGCATCCGGACCGCCACCGTGTCCAGTCCTCCCGTGGTCCCGTAGGGCACCACATCCTTTTTAGGGAAGATCATGGTCAGCGGACCCGGCCAGTATTTTTCCGCCAGCTTCCTTCCCGCCTCCGGGATCTCCCGGACCAGGGCCGGAAGCTCCTCCATGGACGAGATATGGGCGATCAGCGGATTATCCGACGGCCGCCCCTTGGCCGCATAGATCTTTTTGGCCGCTGCCTCATCCAGGGCGTTGGCTCCCAGACCGTAGACCGTCTCTGTTGGGAAGGCCACCAGGCCGCCGTTTCTCAATATCTCTGCCGCCTCCAAAAGCTCCCCGTCCTCCGGTCTTGTCTTATCTTTTATCTTAATCACCTTTGTTTTCATTTTTCTGCTCCCAATAACCTCCGGACGCATCCGGAGGTTTTTCTTATACTTATTTCCCGGAAAGACGTGCCAGACAGTCCGGGCACAGTCTCTTTCCGTCTGCCTCCCGGAGCCATTTTTCCCCGGTCATCTCCCCGCAGCAGCCGCACCGGGCGGTTCCGAAGATCTCTGCCTTCCGGGGCATCGGAAGGAAGGTCTCCCTCACGTCAAACATGTCCCCTGGCTCGCAGGCCTGGTAATAGGCGAAGGACTCGGCCTTTGTCATCTCCCTGGGCTTTTCCTTCAGCACCAGCCGTACGGACCTTCCGGATCCCCGGTCATAAAAGGAAAACGCCTGTTTTCCACAGATATGGAACAAAAGATTCCCTTTTCCCACACTGCAGCCCAGGATCACCTGAATGGCGTCTACTCCGCAGGCGTCGTTTTCCGAAATGCACACCACCTGCTCGTCCTCGGAAAAATCCAGCCCCAGCAGCTCCTTTGCATACAGGGCCGCCTTATAGCCGATGGTCAGCCCTCCGCATTCGTGACCGTGGAATTCGGCACATTTTTTCCATAATACTTTTTCGTCGTCCATCGTTTTCGTCCTCCTGTCTCTCCGCTATGGGCATTTTACCACATTTCCCGTGAAATAAAAAGAGACCGGAGAGAGAAAACCTCCCCGGTCTGCGCCTACTGGTCCTTCCACCGCCGGATCTCCTTTAATCCCTCCACGATGGATTCCACAAAGCTCTCATAGATCTGCTCGCCCTTTTCCTCCGTGGCCCCTCTGGGGTCCCCGCCGATGCCGATGGGCATTCCGTCCTCTGTCTCCCACTCCTCCGATACCCAGCCCAGAGTAATGGGGCCATAGACCGTAAGACTCTTATTTCCCATGAATTTTCTCGGGATCCCCGCCTGCGCCGTGTCCATTTTCACCAGCTCCGGCCTCTCCGCTAAGATCATGGATGTTTCCATCTCGCCTCCATGGAAGTCCCATACATTGCCCGGAGTTACCGTATCCCTCACTGCCTGATTCCCGAAAAATACGCCGCAGTTGATCATAAAGACCGCCAGCCCCAGCTCGCTCCGCAGCTCCCGGCTCAGTACCTGGATGATGGGAGAATTTCCGCCGTGGCAGTTCAGCATGGCGATCTTTTTAAAGCCGTGGCGGGAAAGACCCCGGCAGATATCCTCCAGCACATGGTAAAAGGTATCCGGCTTTAAGGTGATGGAGCCGCAGAAATTCACATGCTCCGTGCTGAGTCCCACAGGAACCGGAGGGAAGATCAGCATGGGATAGTCTGGGATCTCCCGGTCCAGGGTCTCCCTGATCCGCCTGGCCACAGCCTCGGAAATGATCTCGTCGGTACCCAGGGGACACTGGTTTCCATGCTGCTCCAGGGCCCCAATGGGGATCAGTACAACCGTTTCGTCTTTATCCACAGCTTCCATTTCCAGCCGTGTCAGCTCTCTGTAATACCGTACCATAGGATCAGCCCTTCTCCACGGATGTCCGCGGCTCCCGTACAGGAGCGCCCACATGGAGGATCACACTGACCTTTTTATACACCAGAGCCGTGATCCCCGCGTTCATCCCCAGCTTTAACAGGTTAAAGGGAACGATGGCAAACACTGCAAAGGTGGGCAGGTTTGTGATGGCCGGGTTAATGGCGGTTCCCATGGAGATGATATTTTCGATCCCGCCGAACATCAGGTTCGCATACAGCGGAAGCGTTAAGAAGCAGTTCACCACAATGGCCATCAGCACGCCCGTAAGAACGGAAAGTCCCAGGCCGGTCATGGCCATCTTCCGGGTACGGCGCTTCTGATACAGGATGGATGCCGGGAGCACAAAGGCGCAGCCGCCGATGAAGTTTCCCAGATCCCCCACGTACATGGTCGTGGTTCCGTTGATCAGGATCTTTAACAGGTTTTTCACCAGCTCCATGAGAATGGCCGGAACCGGTCCCAGGGCAAAGGCGCCGATCATGATCGGAGTCTCGGCAAAGTCCAGCTTATAAAACGGCGGCGCAAAGGGCACCGGGATCTGGAAGGTCTCCAGAACGGCCGCCAGGGCCCCGAACATACCGATCAAAACGACCGTTTTTACAGATAATCCTTTTTTCTGATTCATAAACAGATTTCCTCCTTGTACTGTTTTTGTCCTTCTTTCAGCTGTCAGGCCGGATCGCGGGGATCCGCCTGTGTACAGAGGAATTGCTGCGGCATAGGGAGTCCTTCTGACGGGACCGGAACGTGTCCTTCCTGCTGCTGTTCCGGTTTCCGGCAATAAAAAAGGCCCGGACCAATAAAATAAGTCCGGGGCCAAAAACTCCAAGTCACACAATTTCTTCTCTCATCCAGACTATACTGTCGGTTCCGGAATTTCACCGGATCAGCTGCATTTCACAGGTCGCGGACTGTCACCGCCGGTGGGGAATCTCACCCCGCCCCGAAGAACATATTTAATTACACGGTTATTATAGTCCATCCAAAGGAAAAATGCAAGGATTATTTGTCCGAGCCATCCGCTCCCTTCCCCGCGGCCCTTTCCAGCCGGAATTTATTTCCCTCCCTGTCCCCGGTATCGTAGGACAGACTGATCCCGATGATCCCCAGAAGGATCACGGCGGTCCCGGCCGCCTGCATGGGAGTGAAGGTCTCGTGAAGCAGGAATACGCCGGAAACGATGGCGATGACCGTGCTCAGAGTACAGGTGGAGGCGTATACGGCAAACGGCAGATTGGCGGACGCATAGGTCATGGCCAGGAAGGCCACCACGCAGGAGGCGATTCCCATATAAAGCACTGACACAGCGAATTTTCCGCAGAAAAGCCCCTCAAAATAGGTCGGAAGCGTCCCGGCGGCCGCGCTTTTTCCAATGGAAAGCACGTTGAACAGGAGCGCTCCCATTCCCGTGGTCACATAAATGATCTCGAAGGAGGTAAATACCGCAGAGGCCCGGCGCACCAGGACGCGGCTCATAGCCACGGCAATATTGGTGGCAAGGATCAGGATCAGGCCCGTCCGGGTCATGCCGGTGGAGCCGGGCTCCACCATATTGGCGATGAACACGCCCGCCACGCACACCAGGACGAACATCAGCTGCCGTCTGGTGGGATATTCCTTATTGATCAGCGCCGAAAACACCAGCATCACAATGGGCAGCATACTGTTATACATGGCGATCTGGGAGGTTGGCGCGTAGGACGTGGACGTGGTTTCCAGGATCTGGCTGACGGACGGGTTGAACAGGCCGCAAAGAAAGATCAGTCCCAGAAAGCCCTTTTTGTAATTCACCCTCTGGATCCCCAGAGCCAGCACCGCAGTCATGGCCAGAAACCCCAAGGTAAAACGGAAGGACAGAAATTTTACGGTGTCCTGGTCCACCACCGCCATTCCCATTTTAATAAAGAAATACGCCAGGCCAAAGATCGTCTGAGCCAGAATGTTTGCCAGAAGCGGATAATATTTTTTCATGATCCCGTATCTTCCCCCATAATTTCAAAGCATTTATATGTCTTAGTATACCTCTTTCTCCGGAGGAAGTA
Source organism: uncultured bacterium (assembly GCA_905215775.1). Classification (GTDB taxonomy): domain Bacteria; phylum Bacillota; class Clostridia; order Lachnospirales; family Lachnospiraceae; genus Alitiscatomonas. The sequence goes on along the minus strand of CAJMRM010000012.1, from coordinate 11,468 downwards.
AACGCCCGGATAAGGCCTGTCCTGCCAGGGCGCACACCCAGCCCACGGCCACGCCTCCCAGGACGTCCGTGGGAAAATGGACATACAGGTACATTCTTGAAAATGCAATGACGGATGCCAGTACCAGGACCGGCTTCCACAGCCGGTTATTTTCCCGGTAAAGGGAAAAGACCGCCGTAAACGCCGCCGCCGTATGGCCCGATGGAAATGAAAAATCCGACGGGCGGGCGATCAGCAGCTGGACTGCCGGATTTAAGTCGCAGGGCCGGACCCTGGCCGCCATATTTTTAAGAAACAGATTGCAGATCACCAGATCTGCCGCCAGGGACAGCAGTACCGCCGCCCCCGTCCTCCTGTATTTTCTGCTGCAAAAAAGCACCAGTCCCAGAAGGATCCAGAAAAAGCCGGCGTCTCCCAGTCTGGTGACCGCCGGCATCAGGGAATCCATGAACGGATTCCGGAAAAACTCCTGAATAAGATCCAAAACCGCAAGCTCCATCTGCGCCATTACGCACTTCCTCCCAGATATTCCATGATCCCCATGTGAACCGTCCACGCCATCCGGTCCTGATATTCCGGATCCTGCAGCAGGGCCGCCTCCTTCCGGTTGCTTAAAAAGCCGCACTCTACGATCACAATGGGGCATTTCACATGGAGCAGAAGATAATAATTCCCGTTGGCCCTGGCCTGCCTCCGGTTCTGCTCCCCCAGTACATAGTCAAACCGTTTCTGGATGATCTCCGCCAGTTTTTTTCCTTTTTCTGACGACTGATAGTAAAAGACCTGGCCGCCGGAGACCTGCTCCTGGTGGTAGCTGTTCTGGTGGATGCTGACCACCAGATCTGCTCCGCTTTCCTCAGCGATCCGGCACCGCGCTTTCATATCCTCCATTTTCTTTCTGGAGCTTTCCTCCCCGTAAAGACCCGTATCCGTCTCGCGGGTCATGACCACCTTCACATCGGACTGCTCCAGATACGTTTTTAATTTCAAGGCAATGGCCAGATTCACGTCCTTTTCCAGGCTGCCGTCGATCCCCACCTTCCCGGGATCCCGGCCGCCATGGCCCACGTCCACCACTACCACAGGCCGCTCTTTTTTCTGCGCCTGGGCAGAGACTGCCTGGACGCTCCCATATTTTGCTGCCAGAAATACCATAAGCAGAAGGATGAGCCCGCAGAGTTCTTCCATGGCCAGTCTCTTCATTCCACCTGTCCCCGACTGTGTTTGCTAATAATATATCCACAGGGAGACGAAAAAAGAACTGTTTTCAGAGCCGCGGATCAATCCCATCCAATGGCGTTCCACACCTCTGCGTCCTCCAGGCCCAGCTTCCAGCAGGCCACTCCGGCCAGGTCATTTTCCCGGGCAAGGTTCATTTTCATCTTTAAGGATTCCTCATCCTCCATCCAGATCATCTTGATCCCGTTATCCAAAGGAAGCTCCCCGTAATACTGGCCCAGCTCCTTCTGCCAGTAAAGGTCCACGTTGTTGGCCTCGATCCACTCCTTTGCCTCTTCGATGCCCAGGGCCGAGGATTTTACTCCTTCATCTGTTTCCGTCCAGACCCTCGTATAAAAGGGAACTCCAAGGATCACCTTTTCCCTGGGGACCAGCTTCAGGGTATTCTCAATGCCGTCCCGCACGTAGCCCAGGGACGCCACCGAGCCAGGGGCGCCGCCATTATAGTGCTCGTCATAGCCCATGATGATCACATAATCTGTCACGATCCCCTGCTCCTCCCGGTCGTAAAACTTATTAAACTCCGCCGGGACCGTATTATCCACAGACAGCACGATGCCCTTCTGGCGGCAGGGAATGGAAAGCTCTCTTAAAAACTGCACATAATGGACCCCCGCCTCCTGCTTCAGTCCCTCAAAATCCATATTAAGGCCGTCCAGATCATATTTCTCCACATCGGCCATCAGGCTTTCAATGAGCTTTTTCCGTGTGGAGGTGGACGCCAGCAGCTTCTCCGACTGCACGTTATCGCTGAAGTTCTCCAGAAGCGCCCATACCTGGATCCCCTTGTCATGGGCCGTCTTTACATAATCCTCATCGGCCAGGGAGCTGTAATTTCCTTCGTTATCCGTTAAGGAAAACCAGGTGGGAGATACCACGTTGACTCCCTTTGTCTTTTCCAGCAGCTTGTTTAATCCGGCGTTTCCTTCCCTGCTTGTCACCTGGTGCCAGGCAAGAACGGCCTTTTCATCCATGGGCGTGCCGTAATACTCCGGCAGCTCCGCCGTCCCTTCAAAGACCTGCGGCTTTGGCGTACCCAGACATTTATTCTGGATATAGCCCAGATGGCCGTCGGGAGTCTGCACCCTGGACCACTTTTCCATGGACTCCAGGACCGTGACCTGCATGTCCTTTTCCACCACGGTCACCACAGGGCTCTTGATCCCGCCCCGCTCCCGAACCTTTCCCGCTCTTTTCACAGCGGCCACATCCCTGGTTCCCCAGTCTGTGATGAAGACCCGCTTCGCATCCCCGCTGTCAAAGCCCAGGACCTCCACGTCCGTATAATTGCAGACCAGCCCCAGGGCCAGCCAGACGCCATCCTCCCGGTCCAGCAGAAGCGGCTTTCCATTGGATCCCTGGGTTTCGGCATCGGCATAGACGATCTGGTCCGGCAGGGCATAGACCAGCATATTTTCTGTGCTGTCCCAGTAAAATCGCTTATTTAAGTGTTCATTGACCCAGGAAATAGGCAGATACGTCTGGCCGTTCTCATACAGCCCCCGGGCCTCCTGGAGCTCCTGACCGTACAGAATGGCCGTTTCATTACCGCTCACTCCGTACAGGGCCTGAAGATCCGACTCCTCCCTTGAGGGTATATACTTCCCGATCACCCTGTACCCCAAGATCCCCAGGACACATAGTACGATCAGTCCGGCAGCCGCGATCACTGGCATTAATCTTTTCATTTGCGTTCTCTCTTTCCTTTTCGATGACCTGCGCCGCATACGATGGCTTCCAGGCGTTGGTTTTCCTCTGATACTCCCGATTATATCATAGGGGTATGGTTTTGTTTATTAATTTTTTGTAACGATTTTTAAACGGTTTCCCTCCCGCTGCCTGCGCATCCAAAAGCTCCATGTTTGGCAGAACAGCATCCTCCGGCTGCGCAGACTCCTCCCTTTCCTGTCTCATCCTCCTCCCATTACCGGTATCCCTATTCCTCTGTCTTTTTTATATCCTCCCGGCTGAGATATACCTTATCGAACCGGACCTCCTTCAGTCCTCCGGACTCTGCCTGTACATAATCGCCCATATAAAACATATTATCGTCGCGTATTTCAAACAGCTTCTCCCATTCCGGCGGTCCGGAAACCCGGCCGTCCACATAAATGGCGATGCCTTTTTCCGAAAGCCTCTGCAGACCGCCCAGATACTGCCGCTTTTCTCTCTCTTTCCTGTCCTCTGTTCCTTCCTCTGCCGCCCCGCGGCCTGCCTTTTCCTCTGTACGCTCATCTGCATCTTTTTCCCAGCTCATTTTCCCTTCCCCTTTTCCCGCCGGCAGCTTCCAAGGAGAGATCCTGTGACATATTCCCCGCCGCCGGCGTATTCTTCCTGATTAAACTAGCTTTTCAAAAAATATCCCGCATTCCTCTGTAACAGAAAAAGCGTCCGCTGAAAACGGAATCCGTCTGGAAAGGATGCCAAAACGTCTCCAAAACTCTTTTCTGGTCTCATCGCTGCCGAAAACGGCCAGATACTGCCAGCTCTTTTTTCCCGTCCGTTCCTTTTCCATGGCAAACTCCCGGAGATTTTCCTGCTGCCACTCGCTGAAAGAGGCCACCACGAACTGCTTTTCACAGCGCAGAAATTCCGCGGTGCTCCCTTCCTCCAGCACACCGAAATCGATCAGGATATCCTCGTACCCGGCGCCCAGGGCTGCCGCCAGCTCTCTGGGGCCGGCGTTCTTAAAGTAATCGGCCTCCAGGACCCGGTAGGCCGAGGACTCCCGCACCATTCCCGTGCAGGCCTTCTCCAGCCGTTCCAGGTCGCCTGTGCCGTTCCACTCCAGGAGCGCAGCTCTCCTTCTCCTGCAGCCGGTCAGATAATTGAGCAGCATAATGGAAAAATGCGTACAGCCTACGCTGTGTCCCGCCGCTGCGATCCCTATGAGCCTGGCCTGCCGGTCCAGAAGCCCCTGCGCTTCTTTTTTCTTTCCCATGTTTTCATTCCTCCTGCTCCAGTGGTCATAATGTCCCTAAAACAGGCCGCAGCATCCCGATCTTCCTTCAGTGGATTTGCAAAAAAAGGCAGATAAAAACATGGAACCCCCTTAAGGTCATCCGGCAGCTTCATCCGGATGTCCTCCGACACATGGTTAAACAGAAGGATGCACCGGCCGCGTCCCAGGAAATACCGGGCTGCAGCCAGCGTGCGGGCAGTCTCCCACCACTTTCCTCCGCACACCAGTACGTAAAAGTCCGCCTCTGGAAGGGCGTCGTTCCCCTGCCAGGCCGTTCCTATGTCCTTAATGATAATTGGAAAATAACGATATGGCATTTTTACAGCTCTGCCATAGTATGGACGGATGTGTAATGATCCGATGTGAAATACGCCGGTGCCGTCCGATTTCGCTTTTGTATTTCTCGTCAACAGCCGGACAGCATCCGTATCGTATTCTTCCTGATACAATGCTGGATACCCGTTTCGGGTTAAGAAGTATGATATGCCAAGGGCTGCGTGGGTCGTTCCGATCCCAGGCTTTGCTCCGGCAAATACGATCGTCAGAGATTCTATTGCATGTTTTTCTGATATTACGGTCTTTAGTTCACAAAGCGCCTGCTCCACTCTCCCGGCGTTCTGGTAGCGCCCGTCTTTTTCTGCGGCCATACACCCGCGGATGATCCGGTCCAGCTCCCAGGTCCCGCTTCTGTCCCCAAGACGGAAGCTGTTCCCGGGCGGTTCTCCCCGGCACATATAATATAAGAGCGCCCCAATGGCATAAACATCCGTCCGGCAGTCCAGGGGGCCTCCCAGATACTGTTCCGGCGCTGCAAATCCAATGGTCCCATAACGTTCCCCAAAAGCGGTCACATCCTCTGCGTACTGCGCGTGGTCAAAATCAATAAGCCTTACTGCTCCATTACAGACCAGAAGGTTCTTTGGCTGAAGGTCAAGATATAAAATGGGATTATCTGCTGTATTCATGAACTGGATCAGACGGCACACCTGAATTCCGATTTCAGCTGCCGTTTTCATTGACAGACTGCCCAGGCGTTTCACCAGGGCATATAAAGATTCGCCTTCCAGATATTCTTCGATGAGATAGCTGTTTGTCAGATCCTCTTCCACGTCGTACACAAGAGGGATTCCAGGATGGCGGAGCGTTTTTAAGAACAGGGCCTCCCTTCTGAAGGTTTCATAGTCGGCCATGGTCTTGGGAACGATCTTCACCGCACGGTATTCCTCCAGCTCTGTATGCCAGGCCAGAAAGACATTTCCGGAGCGGCCGGCGCCCAGCTTCCTGCACAGACGGTATTTACCAAACAGAACGTGTTCTCCGATCTTTGCACCTCCCTTCGGCAATACAATCTCTGGCCTCTATTTTAATACAAGATCTGACCTTTTACAACAGGATTCTTCCATTCCTTAAAATTTTAATAATTTTTCCACATATCATTGCCAAACCGGAATAGGATATAGTATATTATAAGCGTAAAAGTGTATCTTTTCGCCCTTCATATATATCTATACAGACAGGAAGTGATCCAATGAAAATAGAACGTATCAATGAAAACCAGATCCGCTGTACCCTCAGCAACTTTGACCTGAGCGTCCGCAACGTCAACCTGAGCGAGCTGGCTTACGGAAGCGAAAAGGCCAGGAACCTGTTCCGGGAGATGATCCAGCGGGCCTCCAGCGAGGTAGGCTTTGAAGCGGAGGATATCCCCTTAATGGTAGAAGCGATCCCCATGGCCAACGACAGCGTAATGCTCATTATCACAAAAATCGAGGACCCCGAGGAGCTGGATACGCGGTTCTCTAAATTTTCCGCCGCCGATGAGGAGGAGGACCCCGCTCTGGGGAATCTTGCCACAGAGCTCCTGGACGGCGCCGACGCCTTTTTAAACCTTCTGGGAAACCAGGGTTCCGGCCAGGAAAAGAGTCCGAAAGCCGCACCGTCCTCCTCTGATAAAAACAGCCAGTCCCAGAAGAACGTCCAGGCGGAGGAAGAGGCTGCGGATCCTGCCAGATATATCCGGATCTACCAGTTCAGCTCCTTAGACCAGGTCTGCGGCGCTGCCAGAGAGACTGGATCCATTTTTTCCGGCTCCAGCATTCTCTATAAAAACCCGCAGAGCGGGAAATACTATCTGGTATTAAAAAAAGAAAGCTCCGATGAGCTTTCCTTCAGCCGTACCTGCAACATTCTTTCCGAATACGGGACCCGGCTTCGCCAGGACCCGGCGGCAGAGGCCTATTATGCCGAGCACTATGAGGTGATCGTAAAACAGAACACCCTGGCGGCCCTGGAAGCGATCTGAGAATAAATAAAACGCCTATGCAAAAGGCTGCCGGTCCATTCCGGCAGCCTTTTTATGGCATAAAACTACGCGTTTTTCTGCGCAAAGTACTCGTTCAGGGCATTTACAAGCTGCTCGCAGCTGATGCCGTGTACGACACAGGCCTCTTCCAGAGATTCCATCTGGGAAGACGGACAGCCAACACAGTGCATTCCAGCAGCCATCAGGATATTGGCGGTATTGATATCTGCACGGAGCAGTTCGCCCATAAGTGTTTCCTTTGTTACCTGCATGAACAGTTCCTCCTTCTAATACTTTTGTACTGCTACACAAAAAGTATAATACTTTTCTTTTCACTTGGCAAGGCGGTTTTTATAGAAAGGGACTGCTAAATTCTGTATGGCCGCCGCATCCTTCCAGGAATCGTCCCGCTCTGTCCAAAACCGGCCCGCCGTATCAAAAAAGGCCCCGGAAACGTGTGTTTCCAGGGCCTTCACATGTCAGATATTATTCACATGTATAGGGCATCAGAGCTACCCCAACCGCACACCTGAACGCCTAAAAAATTTTTTCTGAACGCCTATTTTTCCTTTAAAAATCAAAGTTTTACGCTTCGTCTGATTCCATCCGCTTGCATTTAAACTAAACCCTATGTGAGTACAGATTGGAGTAAAAAGTATGTGGTTTTTAAATTTTTGAGTACAGCCACTTTCTCTCCATAAGTTCCCTCTCTATGGGAGTATGGCACATTATAGCACCCTGTTTTCAATCCCTCAGTTTCATCAATGACGACAGGAAACGGGGCATAAAAAAAGGACACTGATTCATACAAACCAGCATCCTTCCTTTTTAGGCTTCACTGCTCAGACGAACCTGATTCAGCTTTACCAGATCCTTCTCCAGTTCCTTATAACCATTCTCCCAACTTTCATGGATATAGATTTTCGTAACACGACTTCCCTCATTCAAGGCATGCCCTAACCACTTGGAAATCTGACGTTCTTCCACTCCATTCTCTGCTGCTCTCGTTGCGAACGTATGTCGGCAATAATGAGACGTAAACAGGCTGATTTCCTTTGCTTCTCGCTTTTCTTCCAGCGCCTTCTTTTTCTCGTCTCGATTAAACGCCCTGATGATTTTCTTAATGACATCCGCCAGATAGTCCGGTCTGTAAGGGGTTCCACTTCTGGTATAGAAAAAGAAATCACGGTAGCTTTCCTTCAGCTTTGCCTTCCCACTTGTATCTTTTACCGGCACTACCGTCTGACAACGATGAGGATTGCTCTTATTAAATGCTCTCTGCCGTTCCACTGCCTGCTTCACATAGTCTGGATACGGAAGGGAACGCACTCCTGCTCCTGTCTTAGTCGTTCCAATAAAGCACATTCGTTTTCCTTCTATCTCTCTATATTGCAGCGTTTTATATATAAGAACATGATCCTCTTTCATATCTTCCTCGGTCAGCGCACACATTTCTCCTGCCCGTAAACCCAAGCCAAACAGAATCACCAGAACATTGTAATGATAGCAATAATGCGGATGATTCTTTGCATACTCCAGAAAACGTCTTACATCCTCTTCCGGTACTGCTTCTCTGTCCTTTCGCGCTATAATCTCCGGGATATCCTTTGTAATCTTGTAGGCTACATTACAGGTGATAATCCGCTGTGCCAGTGCTTCTTCCAACGCATTTTCCACGATATTGCTCACACGTTTTACCGTTCCATAAGACAACGGGTGATCCTTTCGTTCCTGCAATGCTTTATAATGCTTTAACAGCTCTAACTTATCCAGACGGCACAGCTTTCTCGTTCCAATGGGTGTATCGCGAATATACCAGTTGTAATAATCTTCCATTTGCTGAACACCCCTCTCGCCTAAACCAGTCATACGCCGATACTCGATATACTTACGAAACCACTGGTTCAACGTCATATTATAGCTGTTCACTGCAATCCCGTTATCAAGATTCCGTTTCATTTCTTCTGCACGTTTTTCCAGTCTCCTCAGATCTTTATCATACAGAGGTTTACAGCGTACTCCATCATAGCTCATACGAAAAATGTATCTGCCATCCTTTCTCTCACTGAATCCCTTCTTTAAAATTCGGTTCTTACTGTCTCTGCGGCTGGTTGTATCTTTAAATCTTGGCATACTATTTTCTCTCCTGTTCTCTTTTTTCTAATTTGTTTCACTATAAAATAATGCGTTCTTTCTTATTTAAATACTGCTGTATCTTTTCCACATTCCAAAGTACCCGTCTCCCAACGTCTACCCTTGCCTTTGCTTCCTGACCGATTTTCAGAGCCGATACTCTTCCACAGGATAAAATGGTTTTCAGATCCTCTGTCGTTACTAATAATTGGGGTGCCGTCTTACACGTTCCTTTCAGTTTGGTTTTATTCATAAGATTCTTTTCCTCTCTTTCTGTCTGGGAGGGTAACGCTGACTCTCCCCGTCTGTCTATTGCCATTCTTCACAAATCTTTCTGCTAGTTTTTATTCGCTTTGCTGACTTCCGTACTCATTCGGATATAAAATCTTGCCTGAGGAGGAAGCTCATAGTTGACCCAGATAAACTCCTCGCCAATGCCTTTTTTCTTTTGATTGGAACAGGATTGTACCAGATCCGCCAGCTTATAACGCTTCCATCCATACTCCAAGAGCCTGTCATACAAATCTCCGCCCTTTTTTTCACTGTCATAGTAGCCGCAGAGCATAATCTTGCACTTCGCTTCCTGCATGTACTCTAACATCTGGATATGTTCCTTCTCTCCCATTTCATTGTCATAAATCTTTTTGTTGCCTCGCAGGTTCAGAAGATAGGGTGGGTCTGCAAACACAAAAGCATCCTCCTTGTCTTTTGCCTCTCGTATCAGCTCCACGCCGTCCTGACAACGAATGTCTACTCCCTGATACCGCTCGGTCACAGCGGGAAACTTCTGCTCTATCATACTGGTAAAATATCTCCCCAGATAAGGCTGATAAAACTCTCCCATTCCGTTGTAGGATAATACGATCCTGAAATACTTACACATCGCCCATTCGATATCATCCTGCGCCTTTCCTTCATTCAGGATTCTTTTCGCCTTCAGAAATGCTTCCTCGTTCAGTTCCTGATGTCTCAACCGCCTTCTCAGTTCTCGGCTTTTTTCCGGATCGGACAACACCTTATGTAACATATACAGGTCTCTACTGTACTCGCTCACAGTCTCATGCTGGCATCTCTTTTTATTGATCAGCACCGCCCCTGAGCCGAAAAACGGTTCATAATAAGAAGTATGCTTTGGGAATAAATGATACAGCGTATCCACCACACGGAATTTTCCACCTGTCCACGGTACTAAGCTAATCTTCATCTTATGCCGCCTCCCCCTCTGTACCAGTGCTGTCCTCTGCGGGTTTCTGCTTCTCACAGGAAACTTCCTCAGCCAGTAAACAGATTCCTCTGACTCCGTTCGACTCATTCTTATAATCATTCCGTCCACTATTGCATTTTAAATATCCACGCATCTTAAACTCCTGCACGATTTGCCGATAACTCAAGAAGTCAAACTCCTGCTTGCACAATTCCTTAAACTTTCCAGTCGGTATGTTATAGTATATTTTTTCGCCACACGAAATCTTCCAGCTCTTATGCTCTTTATTATGTTCTGCCAACTCAATCAGACGGTCTTTTATCTCCTCGATGCTTAACTCCGTCTCCTGAGTCTCCTCATATTCCATAGTAACCATCCGTTCCACTGCGTTCTCCTTGATACACGCCACGCATTCCCTGTCAAATCCGTAGTCGTAGAACTCATCAAACACGCTTCCTTTGCAAATGATCTCCTTCATACTAGAAGAAATGCCCGTATACATTCGTCCGCTTTTCACATCCTGAACGGCAAACCAAATTTTTTTGCGTCCGTTTACCTGATGCCGAATGCCATACATAAACACTCTCATTTCTGTATTCTCATAAATAAGGTTCTTATCTTTTCTATCTAATGTAATCATCTTGTCACTCATGTTCATTTTCTCCTTTGATGTATAATAATTTTCTATATTAAAGCGCAAAAGCATTTAGCGTCTAATCATCCATATTCAGTTGTCAAGGTGCAGTTTTTTGCTGCTATCCCCTCCATTTCTGTTTGAATATTCTGTCTATTTAATGTATTTCTATGTTATTCTGCTTAAACAAGCCACTTTTACACAGACTTTTCCCACTTGAACACACCACTCCCCAAAATAAGTACTCTGCAATCGCCAAACAGGCGCACTTCTTCTAGGTTATGGGGGCGATTTCTAAGCTCTCAGGACTGTTTTGTGTCCCTCTCGCTTACAAGTATATACTAACATATTGGTAGCTTTTCTTGAATATCAAGCACTTTTCTACCAATAGTTCACGCTTAATCAGTATACATATCGGTAATGTATTAGTAATCTTTGCTTTTTATTGGAAAGCACCATGAAAAAAAGACGTCAGGTAAACCTTGCCTAACGCCTTTTTTCTCATATTTTTTTTCAAATTTTTCTATTTTTTTCTCTTATCCGGCAGGAGCAACAGTGCCTGAACAAATGTTTGCTGTCTCCTTAACTCTGTCAGATAGTTTCTCAAAGGTTCCCCGTCTACTTCCTTCAATGCCTCATAATCCCATTTGCTCATTCTCACGGTCTCTTCCCGTACCCATTGCTGCATCGAACTTTTTCCGTCCCCAAACTTGAAGTAGTTCAGAACCCGATTGTATTCCCGTTCTCCCTCTCTGTCCATTCCAGCGGTATGCTCATAGTCCTCTCGCAGCTGCTCTATCAGAGTTCCCTCTATTTCTTTCAGCTTCTTAAGGAATGCCCGTTCTGCTTCATCTGCATCCGCTTTTCTTTTATTTGCCCGTTTTCTCGCCTGAATGGACTTACTTCCTTTTAACAGAAGATCGTACTCCTTCCCAACGAATAAACCGGACAGATAATCTTCTGATATCCAAGTCGATTTCGACAACTGATATAA